>NZ_JAEINN010000035.1 GCF_016342405.1 Maridesulfovibrio ferrireducens
GCCTCGGATGCAGGTTAAAAGAAAGGTCCATGTCACTCATTGTTGCTACTCGTAACGATTGTTAGGGTTGGAGGTTTAATCTCTTTAACTGTGTGATCACGCTTCTCAGCGGCATACAAACCCTTAACTTTCAAAGCCATGTCGAGAGCCTTCATCTGGATACCCAAGGCATTAAACCTTTCAGACTTAACGATCTTACCTTCGTACTGAAAGACTTTGATTTCCTTAGCGTCCAACATCTCCGCTAACTTCATTTTCAAACGGCATTCCGAAAGCCCGACTTCGTCCATCCACTTAATAATCTGAGACTCGCGCCTCCGTTTATTGAGGTAGCCCTGCCTCTTAAAATTATCGTCTTTGCAATTATATCCGGCAGCTCGTGCAGACTCAGCAGCGTTCAAAAAAGTATCAGATCCTTGGTCAAGATAGAGCTGAAGCCAGATGTCGAGTTTTGAAACCTTGGGGGCCATAACTATTCCCCCTTAGCAACTTTACAAACCCGACTAGATAAAACCTTCAGCAGATCACCCGAGGCGAACCCGCTTACACCTACAATTCCAGCCCTTACAGCATCCGAAACAGCCAAATCAGATATCAACAGATGTACGCACATTCCGGTGAACCCTGATGTGAGTGTTCCAATTGCTAAAGACTTCCAAGAACAACGATCCGTACGCTGGAGGGATCGGACAATCCCCCCAAGCGTAGAAATGAGTATTGGTATGGACAGTTTCGCCCAGAATTCGGCTTGAGTTAAACGGTCCACTTAATTACTCCACAGTCAGATCAGGCAAAACTTCAATTCCGTCAGCCATCTTCTTTAAAGTTGGCAATTCGTGACACTCATAACCACCATCACAAAGCTTAAGCCCGAGGTTCACAGCAAGCCCAAGAAACGGGAGAAGCGGCCCTGTTAGACCTGCGAAACCCGCGATGGCAGTAACAGCTCCGGCGACCATTTCAGCGGTATCGTCATTGACTTCAATGTTTTCAAATTCGGTGAAATCCATAACTATTCTTCTCCCTGTTCAAGCTTCGCCCAGAGCTCCATAGCTTCACGCAAAATATCCGCAGCAATTAGCTTCTGCTGTCTGTATTTGAGTTCAGCCTTCGCAGAGTCGTCAGCGGAAGCAGTCTTCCAAGACTCAGCAGCACGAGCAGTTAGAACAATTGCTGGCTTTGCAAGATTCATTGCTCTTACGAAATCAGCGGCAATAACCTTTTGATCAGAAGTAAGAGTGGATTTAATCTCGTTGTACTGCTGGTAAGTGGCGTTGTAGGACTCCATGATTATGATGGAGTATTCAACGGCCTGATCTTCCGCCGGCAAGTCAGAGAGCTTCTTAAACGCACAACCGGAAGACAAAGAGCCAACAACCATCAGCAGTACAAAAAGTGCTGGAGCCATTGGGCATAAGATTAGATATTTACGCATCACTTACCGCCTTTGTTTTTTGCCTTTCCGAAATTCGCGCCAATAAAGTTCACGACATTCCAGATTCGTTTAAGTGTTGGACTCTTAGGTTCAGGCCACATAGCCGCAGCCACGGCGCATACGGCAATCGCTGTACTGATAACCTCAGTGTAATTAGTTTCTGCCATCGTTCCTCCGGTAGATCAGAGGATGAACGCCCCGCTCCCACCACTTTCCAAACCACGCAACAAAACCTCGCCCAAATCCCCACGAATGGAGTCTTGAGCAGAGGTTTAACGAATTCAGATTATGCTGGAGGATGGACCGCATGTTATCCCCGCGTTAAGTTTATCCAAGTGCCCGCGCTGATCGTTGAGTCGGAACGGAGAGCCGGAGCTTTCCAGAGCGGAAACAGAGGAGGCTTACGGGCCTTGGATTAGTAGCGAGGAGTGTAACATGGGGTTTTGGAGTGAAGTTGATAGCGGGTCGTAGCGGGTCGTAGCGGGTCGTACAAGGGGGATTGACAGGGTTTTTAAAAACAAGAAAAAAGGCCTCAACTCACGCTGAAACCTTTTCATTTTTATTCGTCTTCTTCACCAACCAACTATTGAGCTGGTGGTAATCTGCTCCGTACCTCTTTTCACTGCAATGATGAATTGGTGCGCCCTCATCAAACCAACTCTTAACAGTGTCCACGGAGCATTTAAACACACGGGCTATTTCATTCAGGCTGGTTAGTTGTAACGGGGAGATTGCTTGATTCATTTTCTTTTCCTTCCCGCGAGACACTCTACAGTCCCAGAAGAGATAAGAAGACCATTAACTTTGCTCTTAAACTTGAGTAACTCTTCATACATATGCTTATTGTCGTCCATCATTTCGAAAGAATCTCCACAGGTGTCACATTTCCTAAGCAGAATATTATCTATTGTTAAAGAATTCCCTTTGTATTCATAATCTTTCGATGTCAAACTTTCAAGAATCTGGCCTTTGCCACATAGTGGACACTTGTAGCCGTTCATATCACCAATTCCTCTTCAACATTGCCCAAGTTTCCCGAAGGTCAAGTTTTTCCGTGGAAGCGATCTGCCAGCCAAACAATTGGATTCCTGCATAGTACACAAGAAATATAACCATATTTAGTACAAGTCCTAGCGGATGCTGGAAGATCCTATATCCGACAGGCATAAGCATATTGTTAGACCATACCATCAATAGAGGCCCTCCGATTACCCAAACACACGCAAACAAAATTGCTCTAATCATTTGCATTACTCCGCCGTATAAAGGTCAAAGATAGAATCCCACTCATAGCCACGAATCAGATGTAATGTATCCTCATTACCCATAAGCCACACAGCCCCGCCGTTCAACACACGCTCTACACCCCTGCTATATTTTGGAGGCTTGTAGTCGGGATCGGTAGGCCATGGCCATATACGCCAATGATCTTTATTATTCATCCCCCCACCACCCGAACCCCATATTTCAAATCATCCCAGTTCCCAGTATCGAAATGAAACCAGCTCATACCGGGGAATTCCTCAATCCGCCGGATATAACGATACCGCAGCGGTAAGCTATCTCTATTCACCTTAGGCTCCATACAGCCAACCCTACGCATATCAGCCCGTACCTCATCAGCCGTAACGTTCTTAAACTTGCAATCGAACGCCCTTCCGAACTTATGCTGACTAAGCTCCGATCCTTCTTCGCAATCAAATGGACGCAAGCCGGAATACTTAAATGGTCCACCCCACAGCCAGTCATTGACGGTGATCGGGCCATAAGTTTCTCTCAACCAGTCGAGAGTTATTAACGCTCTCTGATCGAAGGCCATCCACATAAGTTCCCCACGGTGCTTATG
Source organism: Maridesulfovibrio ferrireducens (assembly GCF_016342405.1). Classification (NCBI taxonomy): domain Bacteria; kingdom Pseudomonadati; phylum Thermodesulfobacteriota; class Desulfovibrionia; order Desulfovibrionales; family Desulfovibrionaceae; genus Maridesulfovibrio; species Maridesulfovibrio ferrireducens. The sequence goes on from NZ_JAEINN010000035.1 coordinate 3,282, forward strand.
AGCTTCGTAGAATTCAGGATAGACTAGCTCTTCGATTCGGAAATGGTTTGGTTTGTAGATTCCTGTCATTTTCCTTCCTCCAATTTTTCCACCCGAGCCCGAAGCTCTTCAACTTCGTCCTTGAGTGAGCAGTTCTGTTCTTGCGCCTTTGCCGCTTCTAAAAAATCCTTAGTGACACGCTCAGTCGTTTCTAGCTGCGCTTTGGTTGGAGGGCTTAAAAGAAGCCAGAAAAAAAATGCCATGAGCCCACAAAAGGCTATATCTTTCACTTTACGCCACCTCCAACAAACCAGACTCAGGAACGATTGGGATTGTGAAACGGATTACATTGTCTTGTTTCTTCACCTGATATTTCTCCTAAATTTGAAATTCTCACAGTCTATCAAAGTCTAGCGAAGCCTAAGCCGCCTCTTTGACGTAAGCAGGATTGGTAATTATATATCCTGCGGCCTCAAGCCCTTCTCTGGTTGCTTTAGGAATTGCCCCTTCTCCGCCGCCACAGTGCCCACAACGGAAGACATACGGATTCGGAGTCACAAGCTTAGAACCGAACGGAATACCTTTCGCCCAAATATATCCGTCATGACAATTCGGACAGCCGCCCTTAGCTCCACTCTCTTGTTCAGCTCTAAGCCTGTCAGGATTGCGAGACTTCCATTCGTACCAGCCGTTAAGAATGGCCTTTGATAAATTGCGTGGCAAAGTATCAAGGTCTTCAATGCGTGACTGAATAAGCTTTAAAGCTTCTGCCGGAACATGCTCAACCTTCTCAAAAGTCCGATTGTACGCAGCAAGCTTAATCTTCGTTCCTGAATCAATCCCGAACGTGCTGTGAATATCCGTCCAGAACCTTGCAAAATCATTGTCTGTCATTTTCGCCTCTCTGTTCTTTATTCCTCAAAGCTCGAGCTTGAGCTATGAAGTCAGCCGTGTTCGTTATTCCACTGCCGTTCTCAGGTTTCTTATACGGCTCGTCGTTCCAGCCTTTGCCTCTTAGCCACTTTGCAAACTTTGGAGTAAACCCGCCCTTCCACCCGTCATCTTCTTGGGCCATGAGAATAATTCTATCTCTGATCGCAAACGAATCTTCGAGCGTTCCATTGTTTTCAAGCCGACACCATTCCTGCCAAGCGTCTTCTTCACCCTGCTGAATTGGGTAAACTTGGAAACAGGCCATGAAGCCTTGACGAGATGGATTTGATTTCGATGGGCAGTCGGTTTTCTTCGGACCACTCGAATTTCCCGCATTTGGATCTGGATTTTCAGAACGTTCAAAAGGCTCTTCAAACTCTCTCTCTTCATCACCATTTTCCGGGCAAATATTATTAATAAGTTTATTAGTATTTTTATTAATATTATTAGCAGATGCAGATGCAGAAGAAGAAGAGGAAGGGGACTTTTTCGGGACACCACTTGGGACACCCTGTCCAGAACGCTGTTTTCTCTTCTTTAACTTCTCGTTATACTTGACTTTCCACTCTCGGTGCATTCTTCGGGACACGAGTAGGACATTTTGGGGACAATCGGGGACATTGAGGGGACAAAAAAGGGACACGTTACATAAATCTACACGCTCGGCTTCCTGTAAAAAGCGATTAATTTCTGCTTCACTGGCTCCGCACATCCGGGCTAATTCAGGTACTTCGACCTGGAGTTTTCCCTGCTCTTCTTCCAGCCACATATAAGCAAGAATATCTATCCATATGCCGCGAGAAGCAGGACACAGGCGACGGACTTCCGGTTCAGAAAGCCAGTCACGAACATAGAACTGGAATGCAGGAGCTTTGTTTTTTGCCATGGTCAGCTACCGCCCAAAAGGCCAGAGTTTACGCCAGAATGACGGCTTAGGAGCTGAACCAATCGAAAACCGGATAATACCATCCTTCTCTATGTATTCCTTCTCATAATGAGCCAGAAAGCTTACCAGCCCCTTTTTAACGTCGCCAAGGTATTCAACGATTACTAGAGGATGTTCTTGTCTGTGAGCGGCTTGCTGGAGAGCTGAAAGAGCTGTGTATATTTCTAGGAATTCAGCATGAAGAGATTCGTGAACAGGAACGCCATTTTTAATATCTACGACCTTGAGTCCGATATCTTTAGCCATAAGGTTTAAGGTTATTTTAGCAACGGTTCTGCCTTCTACTTCTCCTGCTTCAGCTACTTCACGAAGCATATGACTAACTTGGTCAATTGGATTCCTGGAAGCATCCTCATAAATCGCAGGGTCTTTTGAGTACCGATAGATTTGAACCTTTTCGACGTGGAAAATGCGGTACAATCCTGTAATTGATAGGAGGTTTCTTGCGTAAGTGAAAATCTCCCAAGACTTGGACGGGAGCTCTTTCGCAGACGTTATTTCTGGACTCATTTTATCCTCGTATCTTGTTTAAAGTTTAAGTTATCTCACAATCATGGACCGCAATCCAAATATTCCAAAAGCCTCAGCAAGAGTTCACCTGAGCCGTAAAAATGGTCGGGGAACTTTGCTGACGGTGACAATCATCCATCAAGGAAAAGTTAACTGGCATCGGGAAAAAGTTAGTCCCGGATTTTCTCTTGCTCAGTCTTATGACGATGCAATTTTACACGCTGCTAAACGTCTGGAAATTTCTTCAATATCTAGTCAGTTACCGTTGCCGTTTATTTGAAAATGTACTTTAGAGTTTCCTTCTGATATCGGATCTAAGAACAACCAATTCTTTTAATCTTTAACCAGAAGGAGAACTCAAAAAATGAATAAAAATTATAGCCCTGACCTTGCGGGAATCGCTCAAGCTTTTGCATATGGAGCAGATAAAATCACATCTTCAAACATCATGTTAGCCGCAATACAACTTGCAGGAGATGAATCACCGACTCAGGAACACATTGACCAAGCTCACAAGATTTTTAAAATGGCCTTTGCAAAATCTGAAACCCAACTAGCCGCAAATAGAAAGAATTCTAAGGGGAAGCTTCAGCATAAATAACTTTAATATCGCCAGTCTCAATAGGGCTGGCGATATCTAAAACCTCTACTATGCTGCTGAGTATTCTAGCAGTCATTCTGGATTCGCCAATAGTCAGACCTTCAAGTTTCATGGACAGCTCACAGGCAAGAGCCACCAGCTTTTTATCTTCATCGCTGTCAGAAGTGAGAATGTTTTCCAGATCCTCATCATAAATCTTTAATTCTTTGCCGTTCTTAGTGATTGTCAGAGACATTACTTTTCTCCATTGTTAAAGGTTGCAGAAAATTACCACCACAGCAGTGGCGTTCGTGTTGGAAATTTTGGGCGCGGCATTAGGCGGCCTTGTCTGATTTAGCTGGACGCTTGTCTCCGTAGAGGTAGGGCCAAAGCTTTTCTTGATACGAAGTTAAGATCCCGCTTTCTCCAGAGATAAAAGAGTGGAGGTCAGAAACCGGAATTTGCGAATCTATCGCTAGATCTTCTACGTCACATTCTGCTTCAAGAAAAAAGTTCGAAAGCCTTCTTCTTAGATGAGGGGTATCTGGGAAGCACTCAAGTCTAAAAAGTTCAAAACCAGATTCGAAGTCAGTGTTTAAAACTTCACTATAATGATTGGAAAAAGTTTCTTTACCCCACTCTGAAACTTCCAAAACAAGACAAATTAATCTTATGTCTCGGAGGACCTCTCTTTTCCTGGAAAAAGGGATTGCAGCCAAAAGAGGTAGGAGAAGAGGTTGGTCTTTTGACAGAGCTTTAAGTGCAGGAAGCGATCTCTCAATTGCGTTCCGTATGCTCGAATCATTAGAATAATTAGTATCGTTTATAAAATCATGTAAAAACCTTAGAGCCTTAGTTGAATCGGTATCAGAAAAAGCAAGATGATCAAGAGGCATAACTTTTCTCCTTCGTTAAAGGTTGTGGAAAATTACCACCACAGCAGTGGCGTTCGTTTGGGAAATTTGGGGTTAGGCATTAAGCGGCCTTGTCGGAATACAAATCCGGACGCAGGTCTTTCAAAGGTATCCCTAGATGGATGTGGTAAAGAAGAGCTGATTCGCCAGAGATTGCTTGCAAACCTCGGCAATGCCTAAATACTCCAGGCTTACTTAACCCGACAGCTTTTGCGAGCATTTCAAAAGTCAGGCCTTTTTCAGTTCGGTATCTTTCTAATCTGTTCATGTCGCTATGTTACCGCACAGGAACATTCAAAGTCAACATGCTTGTTCCTCCAAAGAAACCTTTCGTGAGATACAAAATGAACATGAGTACAAAAGCATACGATAAAGAAGCTGCCCATGGCTGGGATATGGTTCTAAAAAAACTTGATGAGCTAAGATCGTCAGGAAAAACATTAGAAGAGATAGGCCGTGGACTAGGTGTTGCAAAAGCGACAACCTCTCGCTGGCTATCTAGAGCACAAGGAGGAGAAAGAAACTCTTTCGGAGAAATGGTTAGGTATGCAAAAAAATTAGGAATCTCTTCTCAAGAAATGTTCGGAGAGATCCCTGAAAAAATGAATTCATTTGATAAAAAGATCGCCCAAGAACTCTCTGAAAATATCACACATTCCGAGACTACCCCTGTCCAAATATCTATAAATACAGGCATAAGCAACGGAAGGCTTGAATCTATTCTTTCAGGAACCATAAAGCCAGACCTCTATGAATTTCACGCTATCTGCAAAGAAATAAGCATCAACCCGACTATTCTTTTAAATAAAGCAGCCGCCGAGTTAGAATCTGAAAACAACGCTGACACTCAGCAAACCCGCAAGTCTGCCTAAAGATAATATATTCGTCCGGTAGACCTATTCGGCAAAAGAGTGAAAAAGATTATAATAATAAAAGTAGCAACCTAAGAATCACTCAATAAACTTGCATTTACGCCATATATGTATATATGTAGATTGATAGCCACTAAATACACACAAAGGATAAATCATGACACCGGAAGAGTTAGCACACTCATACCTCTTAAGTTTTTGGGATGGTATGCTCCCGGTAAACCCAATTCGAATTGCCAATGCTTTAAGCATACAGGTTTTTCAAGACGAAAACCTGCAAAGCTGCAATAGATCTGGGGAATATCGTCCGGGTGTAATTTCATTTAATCCACACCATCATAAGAACAGGATTAGGTTTACTGTTGCCCATGAGTTAGGCCACCATGCCTTTAACCACGGGCCAGCAGCACGTGAAGACCATTCTTTCTCTTACAGTTATAAAGAACAGCAAGCTAACGAATTTGCAGCAGCTTTAATCATGCCTCACGAAGCAATCACAAGACTGTTAACAGAAGGAATCACTTCATTTTCTGAACTTTCAGAAAGATTTGGAGTTTCACCACGTGCTATGGAAATTAGACTTGAAAGACTAGGCTATTTATAATGACTAAAGGCAACGAGACAAATACCACACCCGCAACTCAAATTGGTAGTGATTACTCCGAAATATTAGATAACCCAGACAAGGACCTCCAAACTAAAAGAGACAAAGGTTTATTGGATGATAAACTTGCACATGCTTCCCAAAACTTAAGACACAAAAATTATCTCTTTATATTTGTAATGGGTATTATTTGTCTTAACTATTCGGCAATACTTTACCTTTTCCTCTGCCCGTGGGGGCAGGGCCTTCTTCTCAGTCTTTGTAAAGAAACCCCATTCGCATTGGGCCTCCCCCTTGCTTTCTTAACGGCATCAACTGTTTTTCTTGTCTTTTTTGTTATTGCGGTTTTTGGAAAAGACAAAAAAGAGACCACTACAACTGAGATCACTAAAATAGGCTCTTCCATAGCAGAGATTGTTGCAAAAACGCTAAAATAGTCAATCTCCCCCACTAGATTAGACACTCCTTCACCCCGCTCCGGCGGGGTTTCTTTTTGCTTCAAAAGGCAAAACAACCCACAAAAGTTGACAAGACAAAAAACAATCGCTATAAAAATTGACAGAACGAAGGCAATATTGCCATTTAACGATTTCCATAAGAGGGTATAAATTTGAATGATACTTTTATTACACTGTCAGAGCTCCTTGCTAAAGACCTTCCTGAGCTCATGATTAAATCTATTCCCGGCCAAATCAAAACGGCCTACAAAAAAGCACACGAATCTGCAAAAAAACCCGTCCCCGATTTATATTACGAATCTCTCAACACAGAACAAGGTCTCTGGGCGCAATGTATTCTAAAAGAACTAGCGGAAAAGTATTGCGGAAGCGGACTTTCACCAAGACTTCAACCCAATACAAAAAAGAGATCTCATCTTGAAATTGAAACAGATAGAATATTAATGACATCTCATAGAGTTCGATCTGCGGGCGCATTTACACGAGATGCTCTTTATCGAGAGTCAAATGCAACGTTTAACCACCTATGGCTTGACGGAATTGACGAACCCCATGCCCCAGAAAACTCAAAATGTAATATATATATACTTCACGGACCAGATCAAGAAGACCGCGCCAAACTTGGCTTTGTCCAACTTGCTGTTCCTGACCCTAGACAAAAGCGATATCTATCTATTAAGAACCTCTACTCTAGCGAAGTTGTCATACGAGCAGAAGTTGAAGAAAATATTCCTGAACCACTTATTAGGCTTAAATCAAAAAAATCAAAAACCCAAAGAAGCTAATTTCATATGACTGATAAGATCACTTCCATATCACAATTCAATGGCGCCATGCTTGTTGAAGCACGGACAGCTCGTGGTCTGTCTCAATCACAATTAGCTGAAATTTCCGGCGTTACCAAACAATCAATTTCTAACTACGAAAACAACAAGCAAGCCCCAAGAGCAACTGCTCTAGATAAGCTATCTGGCTGCTTAAATATTCCACTAGCCTTCTTATATACTGAAAATGCTTTAATTGAGAACGCTCCTATATACTTCAGGTCGCTTGCAAGCTTACACAAGAAAGAACGAAATAGAGCGCAAATAAAATTAAGCTGGTTAGCAAGATTGCTTGACTGTTATGATGAATACTTGGAGCTTCCTGCCCCAAATATTCCAGAAGAATTAGATATTAGCTCACGATATCAATTAGTCTCAGATGAAGAAATTGAAGAAATAGCCTTGTCTTGTCGCAGAGCTTTTAATATCGGCGATGGACCAATTTCAAATATGACTATGTTGATGGAAAACAATGGAGTTATTGTTGTTGAAATGCCCCTTGAAGTGAAAGCTGAGGACGCTTTTTCTAGGTGGGTTTTAAACTCACAAATTCCAGCAGCTGTGTTGGTTTCAACCAAGCCGAGTGCATGCAGGGATAGATTCAGTCTTGCACATGAGTTGGGACACCTTGTCATGCATAGAAAAGTTCATCCAACAAATGAGAACCTGAAAGAAATTGAAAAACAAGCTAACCGCTTCGCATCATCCTTTCTACTTCCTGCTCATTCTTATGTTAGAGATTTTGGCTATCCTTCTTTAGATGTCTTCAAGCTTTTAAAAGAGAAATGGAAAGTCTCCATTCAAGCTCAAATTATACGGTGTTGGCAACTTGGATTAATTTCAGATGATTCTAAAAGGAATTTCTTTATTAATATATCCAAGCGTAAATGGAGACTAAAAGAACCTCTTGATGACATAATCCCTGTTGAGCACCCTAAAATACTTAGAGAATCAACAAAACTATTATGCACAGAAGGCGGATTAACGTTTGATGAAATATCTTACAAAACACAATTGTCACCTGACGATATTGCACAACTAACCTGTGTACCGAAAGAAACAATTCCTCTTCAAGTCCAAAAACCAAAACTAAAAACAGTTAAGCCACAAAATAAGGTCATAAACTTCCCTAAGCATAAGACTTAACACATATTTTTAATGCTCCCCCTAAGCCTGAGATTGAACATCTCAGGCTTTTTTTTGCGCCTAAGGCTTAATTTCCCAAGTATCAATAGGTAATTTATAATACTCAATCACACTATTCAGCCGAATCCAATATTTACGATCTGAAGGTTTTTCAAGGATCAAACCTATCCCAGCCTTCTTCCCAGTCTGTAACGAATAATACAGAGCCTGCCCTACCGACTCAGCCCACTTTCTGCCGAAGTCTAACTCAATAGCGTGACTGTCTGTTAAGCAATCCACTCTAGTTCTGTCTGGAAGTTGATGCTCTTTAACGTCTTTACCTTTACACCATCGCTCCTGATACCAGGATTCTTTGTGAAGATTTTTGGCGTGTGCTGGATAGATTATAATAAAAAATAAACACTGTGTTACAATAACCAAATAAACTCGCATAGTATTTCCAACAAAAAATAAGTACATGGTTTTACCGCGGTACAACCCCTGTGACGTCTCCGCGCTTGTCAAATGTATATACACTGCCTTTAATTTTATGATCATCTCCTGTGTTCTTTGTCACGACATTGTTAGTCCCTAAGGATAGCCTTATTTTGTTATTGTAATAAAAAGCTATTGATGGATCTCTGTTCGTCACTTCAATATCAAGGCGTGAATCGTCATCTTCATCCCAAAAAGATATAACACCAGAATGATTGGAAGAGGCTATACGCATACGCTTTTTAATGCCAAAAGTGTCGCTGTCAGGAACTCCTAACTCAATAGTTGCTCCATTCGCGTTGTTGGCAAAAATAGCGCCCACTATATTATATCTGCTATTGATTACATCAAACGACTCTGATGAAATATTTCTTGTTATAACTTCATTAGCAAAAAGAACATCAATGGTAGCATTTTGTAGCTTTGGGACTGAATTAGCATAACTTGTACCTGTACAAAGCTGAACTACCCCTCCTCCGACGAGACCCCCTAAAAAAGAACAGAATGCAATTAAAGTAATAATACCAAACTTGTTAAGCTGTATTGACATAAATCCCTCCTACTTCGTATTAATTTTAACCACCCCCGGTTCAAGGCTGAAGCCTAAATTTCCTCAGCACTCTCACGGTATTGCCCTAGTACAAAGCCACGCTCCTTCACATTATCATCCATTCACGCTTATTCGATATATACCCTACTTTGAAAAAAGTTACCGCACAGAGACTTTCTTCTTGACCTTCTTTGTTCCTGTGCGGTAACTTACATTCAACACAGCGAAACAAAGCCGAATCATCCTCGCTACGGCAGGACAGTACGCAGAAGGTCACAGTGTTACCGCCAGATACCCGCAACAGTAAGTTAGTAGGCTACGGAGCCGAAGCCACACCACGGGACGGTAGAAGGCAAGTTACTAAGTTCTTTGAAAATTAAATTTTGAGTGGAGAAGCACAATTAAATCGTAGGTGTGCTGGGGGTTGATGGCCCCATTGCAGATAGGCCCAAAAGAGCCTCTATCGCAGCATCATAAAATAACGCTTATGCAACCTGCCGGGATTACGTCCGGCCTCCGCTCACAACATTTCTCAGCTCACTTAAAACAACAATTAGTAAGGTTGGTTCTTTCTGAGCTGGAAAACCTCTCGAAGTCTGTGAAGGTCAAAACCTCCTTAATAGTAGACCTCACCCCTGTTACTTGGGTTCGGCGGGAACTCCCCTCCCGCCACCCTTACGGGCTTCGAGAAACAACTAATGCCGGACATTGTGTCCAAATGGGGGCCGGGGTTTTACTTTATTTACCCGGCTCCCAATCTTTAACCGCAACAAACGAGGATCGTATGAAATTAGCATTCAAGGCAATGGTTTCGATAATGATGCTTGCTGAACTACTGATCCTCGGAATTATGATCGGGGCTGTGGCGGGAGGGTTAAATGGCCAAACTTTCTAAAACATACCTTTTCGAAGAAATGACTAAAGCAGTTCAGAAAAACGAGAACTTAATATCCTTCGAGAACTGGAAAGAGGCAAAACGACTCACTAAAAGAGTGGCCGTCTATCACCTTTCACAAGCCGGAGCCAAATACGCCGGAAACGTCGAAGGACCACGGAGGAATCATGGACTTTCTTGAGCTAAATGAAAAATCCTTCGATTTAATGAGGGCCGGTGAATCCGTAAAAGCCATTGCAGACCTGATTGAAAAAGACGGAGATAAACGCAGGTCTAAGGCGCTGAAAGTCTTAGCAAACAGCATCTTTAAAAAGTCTGAAGCCATCTATCGGTATGCCTTGAAAGAAGGTCTCGCAGAAGGAGAAAGAAGTCATGGATAACCTAATGACTTGTTCCAACCTTCGCCGGGACGATTGTACCGGAGAAATTCTCTTTAGAGGGCGCTGGTACTCCGAAGAGGAATATTTTGAACTCCAGAACGACAGGGAACGCGACGAACATGAGCGCGACTGCGAAGTTGAAGCCCGAACCGAAGACAAAGAAATGGAGGAATCATGGGCAG
>NZ_JAEINN010000036.1 GCF_016342405.1 Maridesulfovibrio ferrireducens
GCCTCGGATGCAGGTTAAAAGAAAGGTCCATGTCACTCATTGTTGCTACTCGTAACGATTGTTAGGGTTGGAGGTTTCTTTTCTTCAATTGTGTGATCACGTTTCTCAGGCGCATAAAGCCCCTTCATCTTAAGAGCCATGTCGAGAGCCTTGATCTGGATACCTAGAGAATTAAACTCGTCAGATTCGACGATCCCGCCTTCGTACTGAAAAATTTTGACTTCCTTAGCGTCCAACAGTGAAAGGAGTTTTAACTTTAAAGCACTTTCAGACAGTCCCGCTTCATCTAGCCACTTAAGGATTTTCTCTTCACACTTAAGTTTGTTCTGGTATCCAACCTTCTTGAAATTATCGTCCTTACATTTATATCCAGCGGCCTTTGCTGACTCCGTAGCTTGCAGGAAAGTAGTAGAGGAACCCTGATCCAAATAATGGGAAAGCCAGACATCAAGCTTTGAGACCATAGCTATTCCCCCTTAGCAATCTTACAAGCCCGATTAGACAACACCTTCAGCAAGTCGCCAGATGCAAACCCGCTCACGCCTACAATGCCAGCCCTAACAGCATCCGAAACCGCCAGATCAGATATCAACAGATGTACGACAACTCCGGTGAACCCTGATGTGAGTGTTCCGATTGCTAAGGATTTCCACGAACAACGGTCAGTGCGCTGGAGGGATCGCACAATCCCCCCAAGCGTAGAAATGAGTATTGGTATGGACAGTTTCGCCCAGAATTCGGCTTGAGTTAAACGGTCCACTTAATTACTCCACAGTCAGATCAGGCAAAACTTCAATTCCGTCAGCCATCTTCTTTAAAGTTGGCAATTCGTGACACTCATAACCACCATCACAAAGCTTAAGCCCGAGGTTCACAGCAAGCCCAAGAAACGGGAGAAGCGGCCCTGTTAGACCTGCGAAACCCGCGATGGCAGTAACAGCTCCGGCGACCATTTCAGCGGTATCGTCATTGACTTCAATGTTTTCAAATTCGGTGAAATCCATAACTATTCTTCTCCCTGTTCAAGCTTCGCCCAGAGCTCCATAGCTTCACGCAAAATATCCGCAGCAATTAGCTTCTGCTGTCTGTATTTGAGTTCAGCCTTCGCAGAGTCGTCAGCGGAAGCAGTCTTCCAAGACTCAGCAGCACGAGCAGTTAGAACAATTGCTGGCTTTGCAAGATTCATTGCTCTTACGAAATCAGCGGCAATAACCTTTTGATCAGAAGTAAGAGTGGATTTAATCTCGTTGTACTGCTGGTAAGTGGCGTTGTAGGACTCCATGATTATGATGGAGTATTCAACGGCCTGATCTTCCGCCGGCAAGTCAGAGAGCTTCTTAAACGCACAACCGGAAGACAAAGAGCCAACAACCATCAGCAGTACAAAAAGTGCTGGAGCCATTGGGCATAAGATTAGATATTTACGCATCACTTACCGCCTTTGTTTTTTGCCTTTCCGAAATTCGCGCCAATAAAGTTCACGACATTCCAGATTCGTTTAAGTGTTGGACTCTTAGGTTCAGGCCACATAGCCGCAGCCACGGCGCATACGGCAATCGCTGTACTGATAACCTCAGTGTAATTAGTTTCTGCCATCGTTCCTCCGGTAGATCAGAGGATGAACGCCCCGCTCCCACCACTTTCCAAACCACGCAACAAAACCTCGCCCAAATCCCCACGAATGGAGTCTTGAGCAGAGGTTTAACGAATTCAGATTATGCTGGAGGATGGACCGCATGTTATCCCCGCGTTAAGTTTATCCAAGTGCCCGCGCTGATCGTTGAGTCGGAACGGAGAGCCGAAGCTTTCCAGAACGAAAACAGAGGAGGCTTACGGGCCTTGGATTGATAGCGGAGATTGTAACCCCGGTTTTTGGGCGTGTCGGGCCAGAGCGAGGCCAGAGCGGGGGTACAGCTAGGGTACGGAGGGGTTGACAGAGATATACATAAAATAATGTTTTAATATCTTTTTTATAAGTAACTTATTTTATTGAATATAAAACAAAAGAAAATGCTTGCATTTAATGCAGTCATTTCTTATTATGTTTTCAACGGATGAGAAAAATCAACAATTCAAAAGGGAGCCATGATGACAAATTTAATTAAGATCGCTTCGGTGGATGCAGAGAGCGGCTACTCAGAATTAATAACTGTCAACAATGCAGCTAACAACGAACTCGATGCTTTAGTTGGGTTCCAGTATACAGTTTTCGTTGAAGTCGAGGGCAAGGAGTACCATCTCTGTTTTCAGACTGCCGAACGTGGCAATGGGATGGAAGCTTACAACGGCTACGAAATGGAATTGAACGATGCGTCGGGTGATGACTCAAGTAAACTTGAAAGTTTGTTTGAGGATAAAGATCTCGTTGAAGATTATTACAAATTTATTGAAGAGCAGACTGTTGAAGCTGAAAAGCTTAGTAAAGTAGAACTTGAAAGACTGGTTGAAGACTGCAAATAAACCATACTTACTGCCGGACAGGCAGCTTAAATATCCAAACAGGAGAATGTAATGCCCACGCTATCAATCAGAAAAGTTCCAGCGGATCAATTAGAAAAACTAAAATCTTTAGCAAAAGAAAGGGGTGTTCCATATAATTCCGTTGAAGAGCTACTCAGGATTGAAATTGCAAAACTGGCCGGACAAAGCTCAGATCTACCACTTAAGTTATACATGACCCCTGCTCTCCCTCTCCATTACATCGCAGAAAAAGAAGACGGTTCACGCTGGTTGATATTGTCTACCTCTTTCGGCCCACAATCATGGTCCAATGCTACAGAGTACAAAGGGAATTATACTCTTGAACGTCTGCCAGATTACATGGCTAAACTTTTTTTACCTGATGTCTGAGTTGTGTCCTTCTTCAACCAACACCACATTTCCCATTTCTCACACATAGGAACACCTCGACCATTTCGAATGATCGGGGCTCCTTTCTTCTCCCAGTCCTTGACGGTCCGTTCTCCAGCTTCAAAGACTTCTTTAAATCCTGCAAAGGTTTTTATTATCTCGGTGGCTCTTGGAGCTTTCTGCGCTTCTTGGTTCATCCCTTCACCACCCGAACCCCATACTGAACAGCATCCCAATTCCGCACATCGAAGTGAAACCAGCTCATGTTCGGGGTTTCCTCGATGCAGGTGATAGAATCAAAACACCGACTACCACTCCACTTGTTTTCAGGAGCCAAGAGGCCCTTCTTCCGCATATCGTTCCTAACTTCGTCAGCCGTAACGTTCTTAAATTTAGCGTCTGCCGCACGTCCAAACTTATGCTGGCTAAGAGCTGCCCCTTCTTCGCAATCCATAGAACGAAGGCCGGAGTATTTAAAAGGACCGCCCCACAGCCAATCGTTAACAGTGAGCGGACCGTAAACTTTTCTCAGTAGGTCGAGAGTAATCAATACCCGCGCATCGAACGCCAGCCACATAAGTTCACCGCGGCTTTTATTGGCTTCATAAAATTCTGGGGAAACAAGCTCTTCGATTCGGAAGTGGTTTGTTTTGTAGATTCCGCTCATTTTGACTCCCTTCTCCAAGTAATAACGAGATCGTAAGTATCAGGGTCTTTAAGCAACCTGTAAGTATAACCTTTTTTGAATGAATCTTCGAGATTTGGCTTAGTTGTTACGATTGTTGGCATCCCGGCTTTTTTACACACTTCAATAATCTCACCGTCATGATCACGATGCTTGTTTTCTAAAAGCTCTACCGGAATGCGAACACTTCCAAAGTCTTTAATTTCAGGCATTATTCATCTCCTTAAGATCGTCATACCAACCAAGCCAAAAGAGACGCCTAACGCCCTTCTGTCCGTGTGAGATATTGTATAAAAGGCGATAACAACGTTCTTCTTTTACTTGGAAAAGAGTCATGCTTCACCTGCTTGCTTGAGAGCTTGACGTATCAACTCTAAAGACTCTCTAACCTCTACAGAAGGAACACTCCAAACACCTAGATCAAGAGTCTTGCAAAGTTTCCTATCTATCTTCTCCAGCACATCAGCGAAAATAAGAACCCTTTGAGCTAACACTTTTGATTCTGTAATGGCGCATTCAAAGCTTCTGTATTGACCTTGTTTTAGATTCAAAATTCTTTCAGCATGTTTTTTGGTCGTCATTCCCCCTCCGCAAGTTCACAGTTTTCAAAAAACCAAGGGGACACAAATTCACCGATTCTAACAAAACAGTAAGAGTCGTAAATACTTTCGAATGAGTCGACTTCCCCTATTCTATCAGCTTTGTCTTTGAGCTTATCACCCGGCTTGAGTGTTTTAATCTGTTCTTGTGTTAGCATTTCTCTCCCTCCAATCTCAACACGGATAACCTTCCAGCAAATAATCTTCGCGGTTTCGGTAAGTGTAGAATGAACCCGACACACTAAACATTTCAGAATCACAAGAATCATTCTGTTCAGCTCCGTTAGGACATTTCCAAATATCACCGAGCACTTTACCGTCTTGATGTGAAGCGACTCTGCCAAAGCTGTCATGATGCTCTAGTTCTTCACCGCAATATGGACATTCCATTTACGCCACCTCCCGCACTTCCAACCGCAAATACCACTCAATAACAACCTTCGCGTCCTCGAAAGAATAACAAACGACAACGTGATGCCCTTGCGATTGCAAACGCTCCATCCACTTATTTTGATTTTCGGTGGGTTTATTGCTTCCGACCTTCATTTCGATCACCAGCCCGATATACCCGCCACTCGACACAGGGAGAAATACGTCAGGCACACCAGACTTAAGCCCTTCGGCTTTCATGTATGCAGCCGCTCTGATACTCCGCTTTCCGGCATTAGGAACGGCGTAAAGACATTCAAGCTCAGGCCATTTGCGTTCATGAAGCTTTGCCCACTGGAAGAGTAGAACTTGCTCATCGTGTTCTGAGGTTTTGAGTTTAGTTTTTGCCAAGATTTTACTCCCGAAAAGCACGAACAAACCGCGCTAAAGTTTCAATGTCATTTTCATTCGCCGGATAACCCTGCTCTCGCCACCAGTTCCGACAAGCTTCTAAGTGCGGACAACCATCGCCTTTCTTACCTTTTCCCCAAACATCGCAGTTGAAACCGTGACAAGGAAGGATGTCGGCAACCGCTTTCCGATCACAGGGCTTGGCTTTGCTCATGGTCTAGTAAAGTCTAGTTTTCTAGTAAGTGTCGCTCATTATGCTGCCGCCTTTTTAGCCGCTATGAGTCCTCCTACGAGACTTTTAAGCTGCTTCTGACCATTGCCCTTACTTTCAATTGCAAAAGCTTCTCCAGGCAATCCTATGGGGATAATATTGCGACTTCCTCCAATACCACGAAGAGGCTCATTGCTTTCAACTCCGCGCTTCTTGTATTCGACATATCTTTCGCAAAAATCCTTCACGAACCACTTGTGATGCTCAACGGGGTAAGCACAGATATTATTCCAGCCCCCGAAGTGTTGACGGATTACGGCGTTAACAACCGGGTCAGAAAATTGAACACTTGCGTAGACTCCGTGAGAACTTGCAGCTTCTAAAACGAGTTGTGCTTTTTCTTCAGCTTCGACCATCATGTCTTCTTTTGAGCCGGTGATGAATTCAAGCAACTCACAAGGCTTTGGAAAGAACTTGAGTTCAAGAGCTGCCCTGTGAAGAGCTGCAACAACAACCTGAGTTTCAAATTTCCCTAAAACTGAAGAATAAAACTTCGGTAAACTTGCAGATACCTGCTTGTTGTGGATTTCTGTCAAAGCATAAAAAGCTTCAAGGAAAGCTGCTCGCTCTTGTTTGTTTTCCCAATTCATAGCTACTCCTGCATCAAGTCTTGCATAATTTTTATATTCTTATCCCGAATCGCTTCGTCCCTCGTCATGTGAATAACTTTGCCGCCTGGTGGATTTTTCGGTTTTGGCCTCTTGTACGGCTCATCTTTCCAGCCCTTCGCTTTAAGCCAGTTAGAAAAGCTTGGAGGAAACCCATCGAGCCAATGCTCATCTTCTTGGCTCATGAGAATAATCGAATCACGAATTGCAAATGGCTCTTCAAGCAATCCTCGGTCCTCAAGGCGACACCATTCACACCAAGCTGACTCTTCTGCCTTTTTGACAGGGTAAACGCTCCAGCATGATTTAAAGCCCTGATAAGACGGTCTGCTTTTGGAAGGACAATCTGTGTGCTTTGGAGCTGACTGTTGAAGCTGAGAAACATGTGAGGAAAAAGGATCGGCAGTCTCGCGCGTACACGCGTTATTCTCTTTCTCTCTTGTATTTATATTCTTTAATTCTTTAGTTGTTGTTATTTGATTGTTATCTGTTTGTTCTTTCGTTGTTATTTGATTGTTATCCTGTTTGTTATCGCTTTCTTTTGTTCCCTGAAACTTCTCATAATTTGAGATAGTTAGTAGTGTACTTCTGTTTGTTGTTTGGCTTGTTACTTCATTGGTGCTTTTAAGTTTATCCATCGCTGTTCTGACCTGCATAGGAGATAATCCGGTCTGTTCGGAGAGCTTCGCTACACTGGTCACGATCTGACCTTTTTTGATGGTTATTCCACGCCACTTTTTGTCTTCGTAATTGACCGTCAGAATCAAATGTATGAACAGGCGGAACACATTTGTGTCGTCATACCATTCCCAATCAAGGGTAGATCTATGAAGTTTTACCCATCCAGACATAACTAACCCCTACTTCCTGAAATTCTTAAAGTTCCGAATTTTAGCCCAAAAAGACCGTAGGCTTGCCTTTGGCGGCTTTGTCTTACAAAACTTAACTATGCCGCCCTGTTCCTGATAATCAGTCGTGTAGCGCACAAGGAAAGCCGCAAGAGCGTCACTTGCAGCATCTGTGTAGGCTCCAACAACAAGCGGATTATCTTGTTTTTTGGCAGACATTTGTAAATCGTTGAGTCTGCTGAACAGCTCAAGAAATTCGGAACAAGAAGAGTTGGTGGCAGGTATTGCTGGTTTAGTGTTTACGACTTTAAACCCACAGTCCTTAGCGATTAGATTGAGAGCTATTCGGGCAATTTGGCGACCCTCTTCCCCACCCTCTTCTACTATTTTGCGGATTAAGATTTGCGCTCTGTCAATGTGATTACG
This sequence comes from Maridesulfovibrio ferrireducens, assembly GCF_016342405.1. Classification (NCBI taxonomy): domain Bacteria; kingdom Pseudomonadati; phylum Thermodesulfobacteriota; class Desulfovibrionia; order Desulfovibrionales; family Desulfovibrionaceae; genus Maridesulfovibrio; species Maridesulfovibrio ferrireducens. The sequence goes on from NZ_JAEINN010000036.1 coordinate 7,068, forward strand.
ACAAGCGTCCTCATAAATATCAGGATTCTTAGCGAATCTGTATATTTGAGCAGGTTTCAATCCTGTAAATTTACTCAGCCTTGGCACTTCAAATAGGTCAATAGCGTAAGCCATTATTTCCCATGAGCGAGAAGGCAGACCGTCTTCTGGTAATCCATTATTCATCTTATCATTACCTCTGTAGTTAATTTCCGTTATCTTTCAAAAATGGACCGCAATCCAAAACATAAAGCCTCAGCAAGAGTTCACTTGAGCCGTAAAAATGGTCAGGGAACTTTGCTGACGGTGACAATCATCCATCAGGACAAAATACACTGGCATCGGGAGCGAGTTGGCCCCGGCTTTTCACTTGCTCAGTCTTACGACGATGCAATTTTACACGCTGCGAAGCGTCTGGAAATTTCTTCAATATCTAGTCAGTTACCGTTGCCGTTTATTTGAAAATGTACTTTAGAGTTTCCTTCTGATATCGGATCTAAGAACAACCAATTCTTTTAACCTTTAACCAGAAGGAGAACTCAAATGTCAGAAGAATCTAAAAAAGCTATTTTAAAACACATGACAAACAACTCAGGGCAAGCAGTAGAAATAGCTTTCGAAATAGCAACCAAATATGCCAAGTCTGCCAACGCTGATCCTGAAAAAATTCCTGCGCTCATTGAAAATTTGGCACATCTATTTGAAACAGGCGAAGTCAATAGTCAGTCAATAACAAAAGATAGGAATATGTCTTAAAAAGAACCCTTCAAAGGACAAGGAATCCCCAGGCTGGCAAAAGTGAAAGCCGCTGCCAGCCTGTTTCTAATGCCAAGCCCTTCAAAATATTCGAGTCGGGACTTGAAATCTTTTTCAAAGTCTGGGCCAACGTTTTTGGATCGCTCCGATATGCCGGGAATTTCTATCTCGCCAGTCTCAATAGGGCTGGCGATCTCTAAAGCCTCTATAATACCGATCAGTATGTTAGCAGTCATTCTGGATTCGCCAATAGTCAGACCTTCAAGTTTCATGGACAGCTCACAGGCAAGAGCCACCAGCTTTTTATCTTCATCGCTGTCAGAAGTGAGAATGTTTTCCAGATCCTCATCATAAATCTTTAATTCTTTGCCGTTCTTAGTGATTGTCAGAGGCATTACTTTTCTCCATTGTTAAAGGTTGCAGAAAATTACCACCACAATAGTGGCGTTCGTTTGGGAAATTTGAGGGTAAAGGCATTATGCGGCCTCTTGAGGATGATGCGGAGGACGTTTTTCACCATAAACGAATGGCCATATTTTTTCGACTGTCGAAGAGTGCAACCCCTTTCTAGTTCCTCTCAAAAAACGAGTGAGAACCGGAGCCGGAACCCCGGATTCAATAGACAGTCTTGAGGCTGTCCAATCGGACTCTGCCAACATGTGTGTAAGGTCTTCTTTTAAGTTCATGTGAATATAATACCGTATGGAATCACAAAAGGTCAAGAAGCTTCCACATGGTTACAGACGTTAATCGTACCATTTGGTATTGGGTGAGAATGGGAATCTATAATAAAACATTGGATGGGCTTAGGGCGGCATCAACTCAGCAATTTCCGAGTGCAAGAGCACTTGCCGACTTTGCTGATGTTAATCCTGTCATGATTACTCGCTGGCTGTCCGGGCAACGTGTCCCTGACTTCGGCAAACTTAGCCAAGTGCTCGATGCTTTAAACGCACAGATAGTCTTTTCCGGCGAAGAGAAGCCTTCATCACAAGATGAGCCAAGCCATTTTGATAAAGCTGTAGCCCGAGAGCTGACTAAAAACATTCGCCTCGCAGAAAACACCAGTAAGCAAATGTCCATTAAAACAGGCATCGCACTGACAAGATTAGATCTTATTGCAGCAGAGAACACTGTCCCTACTCCAGAAGAAATATTTTTAATCTGCAAAGAATTAGGACTTAATATAACTATTTTCTTTAATGGGATTGCAGAGAATTTAATTATTGAAACTGAACCAACCACTCAGCAAACTCGCAAGTCTGCCTAAAGCTTATGTACTCGTCCGGTAGGCCTATCGGGAGAAAGCGTGAAAAAGATTATAATGGTGTTAGTGATATTTTTTTGAGAATTGTGAAATAAAAAGGAAACACATATGAACCCGTCAAGTTGCTCTTTTACGATAACACTGAGTCAGGTTTTGACCGAACAAGACATTAAAAACATAGAAGATCTTTACAATGAATCTTCTGATCTTCCACTATTTTTCACTTTCATGAACACTCAGGGATTTCCCTTTAAAGTGATGCAGGGCAATCCTGTGCTGCCGCAAGAATTAATTGAAAAATTTCAGACCAAAGGCTCTGATATAATTTACTTTCAAGACAAAATTCCAAATACAAGGCATCTCTTTTTTAATGGACAAAAAATAACATACTCTGTGACTGCAAAAATTCCATTCGAAGACTTAAAAAATGAAATTAAAAAATACGTCTTCCCGCTAGTCTTGGCTGGAAATTGCGGAATATGGAGTTTTACCGTAGGTGCAGCATATAAACTCCAATCAATAAATCAAAAATGTAATCTTTTCCCGGAAGCTTTAAATGATGCGATTGGATGGACTTACAATTTCGCAAAAGTAATTCCATGGGAAGGAGCTCCGAAAGGTCTTTACCTTATCCAGCGCGATTTTTCAGCACAAAAAAAAGAAGAGGAAACTAAAGTAACTACGTCTTTTACTGCTCAGAGATATCCTCACGTACAGCCTGTTCTTCACGGGGATGAAGGCCGTTATGTTTTAGGCGATGTTTTTGAAACGGCTTACACAAAAGCCATTGAAAGTATTAACTCTGACCTTGACCTTTTAAGAGGTTAATATGTCTGAGGTAGACAAAATTATACAATTTGATCAGTATACCCCAAGCACGATAGAATCTCCCTATAAAAGCAATCTTCTTGATGGAATTATAAAAAAAGATCTAGAAAAACAGAGTACAGTTTTAGCGCATGGAGATCCTCAAATGTCATCAGAACTAACAAAATCATACATTGAAAATGTACGCCTTGAATCTAAAGCAAATTCTGACATACTTGAACAGAAATTAGAAAACATTGGGCAACGTATTGACCTGCACACCCAGAAAATTGTTGAACAAAATAAGCTTCTATCTGACAAAATAGATAGCCAGAATAAGCTTTTATCTGACAGTATGAATGCCCAGATTAAGCTTCTATCTGGTAATATAGAATCTCAAAGAGAGCGAATAGATCAACATGAAGCAACTTTTGGGAACATGCGGCAAGAAATAAAACAAGACGGAAAATCGACTAGAAAGACAATGATCTTAACTGGCATTTCAGTAGTTATAGGCCTTACCGGTCTTGTCTATGCTTTTATTACAGCCCTACAAGCATCTAACCAAGCATGGCTCATGAAAGCCATTGAGTTGATTCAAAAGCCTTAGCCTCCCTCTTTCTCCAGTTTTCCACTCCACACACCCCCCACAGCCTGAGACTAAACACCTCAGGCTTTTTTTTGCGCTCATTAATTCCATACGGTATTTTATCTTGACTTAATAATTCCATTTGGTATTCTTTACTCAACACAGCGAAACAAAGCCGAATCATCCGCGCCACGGCCGGACAGTACGCAGAAGGTCACAGTGTTAACCGCCAGATGCTCGCAACAGTAAGTTAGTAGGCTCATAGAGCCGAACCGCACCACGGGAGGGCTTAAGGCAAGATACTAAGTTCTTTGAAAATTTCAACATTTCTCAGCTCACTTAAAACAACAATTAGTAAGGTTGGTTCTTTCTAAGCTGGAAAAACTCTCGAAGTCTGTGAAGGTCAAAACCTCCTTAATAGTAGACCTCACCCCTGTTACTTGGGTTCGGCGGGAACTCCCCTCCCGCCACCCTTACGGGCTTCGAGAAACAACTAATGCCGGACATTGTGTCCAAATGGGGGCCGGGGTTTTACTTTATTTACCCGGCTCCCAATCTTTAACCGCAACAAACGAGGATCGTATGAAACTGGCATTCACAACAATGGTTTCAATCATGATGCTTAGTGAACTACTGATCCTCGGACCCATGATCGGGGCTGTGATGGGAGGTTTAAGATGAAAAAACTTTCAGAAGTTATTCTTTGCGGGGCTGTCTCCAATGCGGTTTTTGCTCATTGCAAGAACCCTACTCAAGAGAACGAAGATAAGGGCATGGAAGCTGCCGAAAGGCTAGCTATCCACTACTTAACTAAGGCTGGAGCAAAGTACGGCGAATATATCGAAGTGTCTCGGAGGAATCATGGATAACCTAATGACATATTCCAACCTCCGCCGGGACGATTGTACCGGAGAAATTCTCTTTAGAGGACGTTGGTACTCCGAAGAGGAACACCTCGATCTCCAGAACGGCATGGAACGCGACGAACATGAGCGCGACTGCGAAGTTGAAGCCCGAACCGAAGACAAAGAAATGGAGGAATCATGGGCAG
>NZ_JAEINN010000037.1 GCF_016342405.1 Maridesulfovibrio ferrireducens
TATATGTCAAAGAACAAGGGCTAAGCTTATATCATCAGGACTTCTTTTAAAAGATGGAGCCTATGTGACGCTTACAAATAAATGTGTCCGAGTATTTGCAACCAAAACAAAAACTTGGCGCAGCATACCTGTTCGACCTGAATTTCTGGAACACCTTCGTGAAATGAAAGAAAAAGCAACTACGGAACACCTAGTAGAATTCAAAGGAAAGCCGGTTAAGAGCATCCATAAAGGATTCAGAAATGCTTGCAGAAGAGCGGGAATCTCAGATGAAATAATCTCCTACGACATTCGTCATCTGTTCTGCACGTCGATGCTTTCTCAGCGGGCATCACCTAACGCAGTTGCACGTCTTATGGGACACGCTAGTACAAAAATGACCTTGGACCGGTATGGACATGTAATGGCTGGAGATGAAGAACGTGCTGTAGAATTGCTGCCGAGGGTGGGATAACTGCTTACTGAAATAGATTGATTGAGAAAAGGGACGTCAGAGATGGCGTCCCTTTTTAAGTGGCTTAAAGGACAGCTAAATTTTTGTTTTAAACACAATTTCAAGAATATCATAACCATGAATATTTTCAATAACATTTAAAGCAGCTAAAGCATTCTCATGCACAAATTTATGCTTTGTCATTAGCTCGATTTCTTCTTCTGTAAAAGGTGCAGGTATTCGTGCTCTATTTGTTTGACGAGAAAGATTTTGGGCACAGACAAAACCCACACAAAAAATCATTTTTTCATAACGAGCATATTCATCAATTTCTGAGCACCATTTAGATTGCAGGTGATCAACAACCCAATCATTAAAAATATTCACTTTATCAATATATTCTTGAAATATGGTTTTTACATCCATTTCTTCACAACGATTGATAAAAGTTCGGGCCCTAGCATTCCACTTTTTAAATTGCAACAATCTATCTTTCTTTAAAAGAAAATTACGTATATTTGGGCCGCCTTCGAGACCATACTTATACTGCCAATCTGCAAGCAAAAAACATCTATGAACAGAATAGTTACGCAAACTAAAAACAAAATCAGAAACATGTGAGCCATCTAAAACTTCAAGCAAACTCGCATTGAACTCATCTTTATCTGCATATTTATCTTTTATAACATTTTGAAGATCTCTAAGTGCAGATGCTGAACTTGCAGTCGAAAAAACCGCCTTGCTAACATTGAATCTAATTTTTTCAAAATCAGTACCGACATCATTCCAGGTTGGAGTATATTCTGTTTGCTCAAATTTACCGATCTCAATCATGAGATCATCCACACAACTTTTTAATAATGCGTGAGTCCTTTTGAGATCATATATAGCTTCTAATACCTTGAAACCTTGCAAGTCTCTAATTACAGATTTTGTAGAGGAATAGGAAGCCAGAAAACTATTTGAAATACTTTTCAAGCACCAAGGTTGGTCGCCCAAATTTTGTAAAATTTTATTTTTCATTGCATAGTCAGCCCAAAAATTAATTTTAATTTAACCGGATACCCTACTCACTATAGGCATAGTACCGAATAGGCTAAATAGCTATATATAAAGGCCAGCCCCATTGTCGACGCTCCCCCCCAACTCACCACAGCAAATGTTGGGCTCTGAAAGTAGCGCCACTATCTCCGTCAAGCAAGCACAGACCTTCCAGATATCAAAGTCAATCTGCCAGCAATATAATAACGTGACCGTAGCTTTTCCAATCACCTTGTTCAAGCACATGATAAAATTTGCCGTTACAATAAAAGAGTCAAGTGAAGAGGGAGTCTCCTCCTTGAAGGTATGTCGATTCATTCAGACAATAAAAATTAAAACCCCTTTTTTGGGCCACATTGCCCACATTCCCATATTTCATATAGAGGGAGGGGTTATAAATTTCCCCCTATTCTTATTGCTACTTCTACAACTTCTTTTCTTTACTCTTCATATACTAAAAATATCTATTCATAGAACGGCGAAAACAACAATAATGATGAATGAAAACGCTGCATGTCTGCACGTCCATGCTTCCCCAGCGGGCGGCTCCGAACGCAATTTCCAGCCTCATGAGACCTGCGAGTAAAAAATGACCTTGGACCAGTACGGGCATGTTATGCCCGTTGACGAAGGGCGTGCTGTTGAGTTGCTGCCGGAACTGGGGTAGCTGGTTAGGTTGAAACAGATTGATTGAGGGTGAGTCCAGTCCTGTTGTGAGGCTGGCAGTAAGAAAAATAATATAATCGGATAAAACACGTACAGGACAAAAACAGATGAATATTCTAAAAATATGGAAATGGCATCACCGCGATATTGGTTTTCTTTATATATTCTTAATTTGTTTTTTTGCAGGACTATACTACATTAATAACTCTACCTTTAATCAAGAAATGAGTGTTCTTAATGCGTTTTACATGAGTGCTATAACAATCACTACATTAGGATATGGGGACATAAAACCTACATGTACCTTGTCCAAAATTTTAACTTCAACGGAATCCTTGCTTGGAGTTATCCTAATCGGCTTTTTCCTAAATTCTCTTTCTGCATGGCAAGCCCAAAAAGTTCAAAAAAACGAAAAAGAACTCCAAGACCAGCAATACAATAAGAAAGTACAGGCAAAATTAAATGGCTACTATATCCAATTGGCAAAATTATGGAACATGCACAAAAAAAATATATTGAAATTAAGCAACAAAGACTTGACCAAGGCATACACATACAATGAAGAATTTCAATATTCGGATATGGAAAACATGTTCTGTAAAGACATAGACCCTCTATTATATTCTGACGCTCCTATTGTTTACAACTACTATATGTCAAGAGATCGTTTATTAAGAAAGATGGAAGAACTTTGTGTAGGTGTAGACATGACCCTCTATGCTAAAACGAAAGAAACTTGTGGAAAAATTATTGACACATATAACCTTGATTCTAAAGAATTTATCTTATCTCGTTCAGAAAAAGAGGCGTTAGAGATAGAAAAGATACTAGCAGAAGACTCTAAATCGTATGGTATAAAGGGATTAGACCAAATCAGAGAACACTTAGCAATAAACAATTTACAAAATGAAATTAAACAGCAACACCAGTTATTCGAGGAATTGTTAGAAAATATAAAATTATCTTTGTAGTAATACAATACCCACTATCGAGTGCCGCCCCCAGCTCACCACAGCAAATGTTGACGCCCGGTTGACCGATAGGTTCACCAAACGAAAAAAAGACCATTCAGTATTTACTACTAAACGGTCCTTTTTATTGGAAATTTTAATGGTGGAGCTGAAGAGAATTGAACTCTTGGCCTCTTGAATGCCATTCTTGTGGATGGCAAACACCGAAGTAATCATAAATAATAAAAATAAATGGACTTATTCGTCACCAAGCATTTTCGAACTCATTGCAACATAGTGTGCATGAGGCGCGGTATATCAATAGCTTTGCAGGGCATCGAAAGCTGAGCGGACACATAGCGGACACGAAACCAATCGCAGCTTATAGCTTAAGCCGCTAAATCAGAATAAAAGAAAAATAAACTCGTACAATCAAAATGGTGCCGAAGAGAATACTCGGAATCATCTGGAATTTGGTGTTGAGGCAAAGGGTTGATTAGAGCTTCAACGAAGCTGCTGAGAGGTGATAAGCCTTGATCAGACCATGAAGAGCGTGGAGACCTGTTCATTGGAACAGAAGCTGATCCACTTCGTTGGACCACTGAACGGCATTTTTAAGGTGGGCAGTTTAATAAGCTACGTTGTCTTTCGGGGCTAAACCGCGACAAGGCTCATTCCTCTGTCGAATGATTTGAATGACAAAATTGAAACAAGACTTCTCCTTTCTTTGTTGTCTTGGTACAGTGCTATTTATGTGGTTTTCAAATTACTAAATATTTAGGGTGTGACTAATGCCTGCTAAAAAAGAAGTGTTCATAAAGCCAATTTGGGGATTAGCCCTCCTGCTATTTTTTGCTTTCTCTACTTTTCCAAACAGCATTGCCAGTGCCGCCGAAGTTGACAAGCCGCTTGTTATCGGACTCGATGCAGACATGTCTTCAGCCTCTGCAATGGCAGGGCAATCCATACAGCGTGGTGCCCTCATTGCCATACATGAGATAAACGGCCAGGGCGGAGTGCTGGGCAGACCTCTGACTCTTGAGACTCGTGACCATAGAGGAAGTCCCATACGAGGTAAGGACAATGTTGAGGAGCTTGTAAAAACACCTGACCTGGTAGCAATACTCGGTGGCCTTCACACTCCTGTCGCATTGGAAGTGCTCCCAATAATTAATGAAAATCACGTCCCATTTTTGATCCCTTGGGCCGCAGGAACTCCGATCATCGACAACGGGCACTCCCCAAACTATGTCTTTCGGGTGTCGGTTCGTGACGCCTTTGCTGGCAAATTCCTTATCGACACAGCCTTGGACGCTGGATACCGACGTCCTGGCTTACTATTAGAAAATACAGGTTGGGGCCGGTCCAACCTCAAAGCTATGACGGAAGCCGCGGTGGCGCATGGCTTGCAGCCTCCTCCCGTCCAGTGGTTCAACTGGGGAGTCAAGGACCTGACTGAGGGAATATTCGCATTGAAGGAGTCCGAAGCAGATGTAATCCTCTTGGTTGCTAACCCGCCAGAAGGTTTGGTTCTTGTTGATTCCATGGTTACCATGTCGTCAGAGTCACGGCTTCCAATCATTTCTCATTGGGGAATAACCGGTGGAAATTTTCAGCATTTGGCTGGAAGTAAACTGACAAAGGTCGAGCTAAGTTTTCTGCAAACATTCAATTTCACGAATCCTCCGTTCCCCAAGCGGGCGGAAAAGCTGTTTTCAAATTATAAGCAACTCTTTCCTGAATATGAAAAAGCGCAAGATATCCCCGCCGCGCCGGGATTGGTCCACGCATACGACCTTGTTTATCTCTTGGCTAAAGCCATCACTAAGGCGAACAGTACAGATACGGCTGCAATTCGAGATGCCTTGGAAGAGGTCGAACACTATTCCGGAATAATGGCTGATTACAATCCGCCTTTCACCAAGAAGAGACATGACGCCCTTGGTCCAGAAAGCTTTCATATGTACCGATATGACCAACACGGTAACATTATACCTTCCTCCAATCAGTAAATAGAATTATGATTAAATCTCGGCCTTTTAGCATATTCCTCTTGCTGCGTCTCATCCCACCTATGGTACTGGCATTCCTTGTCGTTACTTGGTTCGGATATCTTCAAACCAAGCAGCACTTCATGGATTCAAGCCACCAGCGGTTGGAAGCGGTGGCAGAAAGAGTCCACGAGCTTTCCACTGAGCGCCTACAGGCAGTCTTCGTCCAGGCAACTGCTTTGGCTACAAATAATTTCATTCAAGGTAGCTTGATTGACTCTAAACAAAGACGCGAATCGCTACCTCTGTTCTTTCAATCTTTGACTGTAACCAATCCAGGCAGTCAGGAGATCGGGACAATTGCATTGCTTGACTACAAAGGAAGGGTACTGGGAGCCAATAGAGTCCTCTCAAACACTTCAATCGGGTCGGATTGGCTGCATGCATCCGGACTGGAGTGGCTATTATCGCCAGAAGGTAGCAAGGAATTCTCGCTTATTGATAAAACCGGCATACACATTTTTCGAGCGGTTTATATTCATGGAATGAAAGAGGGCGCTATTGCAATCCACCTTAGCTTCGATGAGCTTGTAACCCTGCTCGACTTTGGTCATCTGAAAGATGACATCATCATCACTGTTCATGAGGGTCTCTCAATCGGAGAAATACACTCTCCTCAAGCAAAGGAGAACGTTCTTGTTGGAACGTATAGATCCAACACTTCCGACTTGATCCTAAAAGTGGCTGCAATTGGTGATCTTACAGAGGCGACCAGCACCTTGCGCACAGGTTTTTTCACTCATATCGGTGAAATGCTGGCGATACTTCTCATACTGGCAGTTGTTGTATTTTTAGCAATGCAAAAAGGTACCGCTCCTCTGAGATCCCTTTCTAATTCCATTCACGAAATTGTCGGATACGGAGATCTGACCATACGCTTGTCTCCTGATGGGCCTACTGAAATCCAAGAGTTATCTCAGGGTATTAATGAAACCCTCGAGCGGCTTTCCCAAAGCACTCGGTCTGTGGATGAATTGAATGTCGCTAGCGAGAATCAGCAAATTCTGCTCGACAATATACAAATACAAGTGTGGTACTTGAAGGATATTCACACATACGGAGTTGTCAACGAAGCTCATGCATCCTTTTTAGGTATGATGAAAGAGGACATCGAGTTTAGGAACTTGTACGTCATCTACCCGGAAGAACTTGCTGATGCTCTTTGTAGAGAGCGCACGAACAGTATTAGCAGCGGCCGGAGAGTCGTCAGTGAAGAATGGATACCCAACGGGACTGGCCAAAAACGCTTGCTTTCCATCGCACGAACTCCAAAAATCAATAAAGATGGGGAGGTTGACTATATAGTCTGTACCGCTGAGGATATTACCGACCGCCATATAGCTTTAAAGGAAATCAGAGATAGCGAGGAGCGCTTCAAAGCCCTTCATGACGCCTCTTTGGGGGGGATAGCTATTCACGACAATGGAATAATTATTGAATGTAACCAAGCCCTTACGGATATAACCGGATACACATACAAAGAACTCGTCGGGATGGATTCGATGCATTTGCTCGCAGAATGTTCTCATGAAGTGGCCTACAATAACATGAGGTCGAATTATGGTTCTCCGTATGAACTCATAGGTGTTCGTAAGAACAGAGAGGAATTCCCTCTTATGGCTGTCGGCAAAAACATCCCCTACAAGGGTAAAAATGCCAGAGTTGTCGAAGTCAGGGACATCACAGCGCAGAAGGAAGTCGAGAAAGATCTGAAAAAACAAAAGGAGCGTTTCGAGAACATTCTTGAAGGCACGAATGTCGGAACTTGGGAGTGGAACGTCCAAACCGGGGAAACCATCTTCAATGAACGATGGGCAGAAATTATCGGGTATACTCTTGAGGAACTCTCCCCCACTTCAATCGAAACATGGATGATGCATGCCAACCCTGATGATTTGGAAAAATCAGGAAAGGACCTAGAAGCACACTTTAGTGGTAGGGAGAACTTCTATCATACAGAATGTCGTATGAAGCATAAGGACGGGCGTTGGGTTTGGGTTCTTGCTAGAGGAAAGGTTATTTCTTGGGACGAAGATGGCTCACCTGTCTGGATGTTCGGGACACATCAGGAAATTACAGGAGAAAAATTAGCAGAGGAAAAGCTCCATCATTATGCAATGGAAATGGAAGAAAAGACCCTTGAGCTTGATGCAGCGTTGCTTGAAGCAGAAGCTGCAACCAAAGCCAAAGGGGATTTCCTGGCAAATATGAGTCACGAAATCCGTACTCCCATGAATGGCGTTATAGGTATGGCCAGCCTACTGTTGGACACAGGTCTTACAGGAGAGCAGCGGAGATATACTGAAGCAACTCTGGCAAGCGCAGAATCCCTGCTGACTCTGATTAACGATATCCTTGACTTCTCAAAGATTGAGGCTGGTAAGCTCAGTCTGGAGACGATCGATTTCAACCTGGAATTAGTATTGGAAGACATTGTCGAGATGAGAGCATTCAGTGCTCATGAAAAGGGATTGGAATTGATCTGCTTAATCGACCCGAGTGTTCCAGTTATGGTACAAGGCGATCCATTAAGGCTCGGCCAGATACTTAACAATTTGATTGGGAATGCCATTAAATTTACTGCCACAGGAGAAGTTGCTGTCTACGTGTCCCCTCTCAGGGTCAGCGAAGCGGACTGTGAACTGGTTTTCTCCGTTAGGGATACGGGTATTGGAATCCCCAATGACAGGCTTGAGGTGCTTTTTGAAGAATTCTCCCAAGCTGACACCTCGACTACGAGAGAGTTCGGCGGGAGTGGTTTAGGGCTCTCCATATCTAAAGAACTCACTGAGTTGATGGGAGGCGAGATTGGCGTTGAAAGCGAGCTAGGCCAAGGATCAGAGTTTTGGTTTTCCATCAAATTACCGATGCAACCGCAACAGACCAGCCCCGCTCTCAGTCAAATGACTGCCTCCTTGCGAGACAAGCGTGTACTGATTGTTGATGACAATGCTACGAATTGTGAAGTGATATCAACGCGTATGTCCCAATGGGGCATGCACAGCCAGGTGGTTCACAATGGGTTGGATGCCCTTCAGGCGCTCAATGATGCCCAGGCCAAAGATACTCCCTTTGAGCTCGCCGTCATAGACATGCAGATGCCCAAAATGGATGGAGGAGAGCTCGGACAAAAAATTAAAGCGACTCCAAGACTTGCAGAGACCAAGCTGATCATGCTGACCTCTGTTGGGAAGAGAGGCGATACACAGCACTTTGAAGGGCTGGGATTTGCTGGTTATGCCACAAAGCCAATACGCAATAACGACCTGCTGCGAATCCTGTGCGATGTATGTTCTTCTTCCGAATTGACAGAGCATGCATCAATTACCACTCGCCATTCGGCTCGGGGCAAACAACCCTTTCCAAGCCTGGAAGGCCGCATATTGTTGGTTGAAGACAACCCAACCAACCAGCTTGTTGCCAACGGAATTTTACAGAAATTCAATTTGCAGGCAGATACTGCAAAAGATGGTCAAGAGGCAATTAATATCCTTGAATCAAAGGAGTACGATCTTGTGCTCATGGACATTCAAATGCCAACTATGGATGGATACGAAGCGACCAAAACTATTCGAGATGTGCAATCAAAAGTTCTTAACCATGATGTCCCCATCATAGCAATGACGGCCCATGCTATGTCTAGTGATCGAGATAAGTGTTTGGAAGTTGGCATGAATGACTACATGTCCAAGCCAATAATTCCTCAAGTACTCTATGATAAAATCAAGGAATTTTTAACACAGGAAGAGAGCGTCCAGGGAGCGATTTCAAATGAATATCAGCAGTCCCCTATGCAGGGCGAGGCCGGACCACTCCTTTTTGATAAGCAATCCCTGATTGACCGTTTAGGGGATGATCATTTGATACAAGTGGTTCTTACCTCATATATTAATGACATACCAAGTCAGATATCCCTCCTCAGGAAGCAGGTCGCCGCTGGCAATACCTCTGATGTTGAAATGCAGGCCCACACTCTCAAAGGAGCATCTCGGCAAGTGGAGGCACAGGTTTTGGGAGATATTGCTTACAATTTAGAGATACAGGCCACAACAGGAAAACTGTCCTCGGTCGAAGGTTATATAATTGAAATCGAAAGGCAGTTTGGTTTATTTTTGGCAGTAATGCAGAAAGAATACCCAGGAATTGACTTGGGTGATAATGAGTATATTCCCTCCCTTAACCCAGAGGACTGATTATGCGAATACTTATCGCAGAAGACGACGTGACATCCAGAGCTGTTCTAGAGGGCATCTTGACCCAGTTGGGACACGAAGTGGTGACGACGGTTAACGGTGTCGAGGCCCTTGAAATTCTCCAGCAGCCAGATTCTCCCATGTTAGCAATTCTCGACTGGATGATGCCGGAACTGAGTGGCGTTGAAGTCATCCAGGAAGTCCGTTCAATACCAACTGACAGCCCGCCATTTCTTATCCTTCTCACCGCCAAGGATAAGAAGACGGATGTTGTTGACGGTCTGAATGTCGGAGCAAATGATTATTTGGTCAAGCCGTATGACAAGGGTGAGCTCATTGCGCGAATAGGTGTTGGCAAGCGTATGATCGATCTACAAGCAGCTCTCGTGGAAAGTCAAAAAGATCTTGCGCACCAAGCCACCCACGACCCATTGACTGGTGCTATGAATCGAAGGGCGATAATGGCCAGTTTGGAGAAAGACTTGGAAAGAACCTTACGTGAAGATTCAGTCTTGGGCATTGGACTTTTGGACATCGACCATTTCAAAGCTGTAAATGATACTTACGGTCACCAAACCGGGGATGATGTATTGTGCGAACTTGTACGAACTATTAACTCCGGTCTGCGAAAATATGACTCCCTTGGGAGAATTGGTGGAGAAGAATTTGTCGTGGTCATGCCAGGCAAAGTGGGAGCAGATAGCGTATCTCAATTTGAAAGACTACGATCTTCGATCCAAAAAACCAAGATGAAAACCAGAACAGGTGATCTTGCCATAACAGTAAGCGTAGGTGTTGTATGTGCCCCACCGGGCGCCAGTATAGATGATTTGTTAGCAATGGCAGATGAAGCTCTCTACCAAGCTAAAGCTGGTGGGCGGAATCGTGTCACACTTGCAGAGTCAAGTTTGCATGAAGACGCGGTGCCTTGAGACGCCCCGAAGCCGATCTTCTTTCTCCATATGCTTGAAACGAAGGGCACAGGTATGCATACACGATAAAGTGATGACTGAAGCAGAAATAACTCTGTCAAAACTTGCTTAAGCATTTTCGGCGTCGTATGCTGGAGTATATCCAAGTGATACTTTAGTAACAAGAAGGAGGTAAAACGCAATTCAGGCGTGTTCATAAGTTTTGACGATAGTCTAAACTGATGAACGCATAAAATGGCACTAACATGCCGAAACATCTAAAACTTCCTTGCCGTTCATTTCCAAACGGCAGACTTTCACATCCAAACGCTAGGCTGAAACACAGCACCCGTCATCGGACAAATGGTATGTACCTATAAACATGCCATTGCCCCAATTCCCCCATGGTCATCATTGTATACGCAGGACGAACGAGCCTGCGTGATGACACCCCCTATTAAATGGATTCCTTGAATTTCTCATTCAGTGGGAAACGGACATTGATTTGTAAGCGTCACATAGGCTCCATCTACTCATAATTTTTGAAATCCTGCATACTCACTCATCAGCTTAAAAGGAGTGTTTATGTCTAAAAAAAATGGAAGCAGAGCGAGCAAGGAAAAGTATTGGCGGGAACAAGTGAACAGC
>NZ_JAEINN010000038.1 GCF_016342405.1 Maridesulfovibrio ferrireducens
AGTATATGTCAAAGAACAAGGGCTAAGCTTATATCATCAGGACTTCTTTTAAAAGATGGAGCCTATGTGACGCTTACAATAAGTCCGGTAACAACACCCCAGATAATTTTTAATTTTTTGGGAGGTTCTTCACTTGCCCGTACGCCTTTGGTAGATATTATAGCCAAGGTTGCAACCAAAGAGTCTGTCATAGTGGCAAATGAAAATACAATAGTGACTACAAACAGTCCCATCAAAATTTTACAGAATGGGAATTGGGAAAGAAGGATGTATACCATAGATTCCATTCCGAATTGATGTATACCGGCCCAGACGTCGACCAGTCCGGTCCATTGGAAATAGACTGCTGTTCCGCCAAAAGTTGCAATCCAGAAATGACAAAAGATTGTCGGTGGAATAATATTTACCAGAATAAACTGACGGATAGTTCTTCCCTTACCCATGCGAGCCAGAAAATGTCCCAGCAATGGAGCAAAGATGAAAAAGATTTCCATATATGGAACAAGCCATTGCATGGGCCATTTGTCGCTTATCTGCATCGTATTGAGCAAGGTACTGTTGCGGAAAAAATTGCTTGCAAAATATCCGAAGGATTCAACTCCAATTCCCAGAATGAACAGCGTGGGGCCCGCAAAAAGGACAATAGCCATAAATAAGAAAAAAGCTTTTGTAGTTCCTGTGGACAGGATTCGCATCCCTTTTTTTAGACCGGAATATGATGACAATATATAAATTGGAATGATGATCGCGGCAGCAGCAGCCCAGGTCAAGGGGCCTGGAGTATAATCAAAAATTCTCCCTGTTCCGCTTCCTATCTGCATAAGACCCGCTCCCATGCTGGTGGCAATGGCACAACAAAGAGAGAAAAGGCAAAGTGCATGAACTGCTGGAACTAAAATTGGGCGCAACTTTTTAGGGAAAAGGGCGTACATACCGGCAGCTATTGATAATGGATAGTTACGGTTGTAGCTCACCAGAGCAATTGCTACTCCGCAGATGGTATAGAAACAGTATTGAGCGATGGTCCAGTGCAGAGTCGTTTGAGCTATGGCAAAGATTCCGGCGTCTTTGGAACCGGGGTCGATGTGCAAACTCAATGGAGGTTGCATCATATGATAGATAGGCTCACCCATGGCCCAGAAAAGAATGCCTATACCGATACATCCGCAAAGAGATAGAGAAAACCACTGCCAAAAAGTAAATTCGGGTTTGGCATCTCTACCTCCAAGTCTTATATTTCCGATAGGAGAAAAGGCTATTCCGACAGTAAACATGACAATAATAATGGCCAGAGAAACTTCCAGCCATCCGAAAGTTATATGAATCCAGTTCATTGTGGTGCTCAGCATAATCGCGAGACCTTCTTGATATGCCAGTCCTAACGTTATTCCGGCGAGTAAGAGTATAAATCCGGGCCAAAAAGTATAATGATTGAGTTCCCTGTGTTCATCCCTTTTCCTTGCCGCTGACATAATGCCTCTCTCACTGTTTTGTCCGTAGAATTGTGTTTCTAATCAAATTCTTAGATATCACGACATAAATTTTAAGTCGTTCTTCATTCGGGGCAACAACTCTGTCGGAGCGTTTGTGGTATACTGTACCATTAGGCGGTATGCTAAAAAAACTAGGCATTGATGTCAATAAGCGTTTTGATTATTTGTTAATGCGTTTGCCTGCAATAATTGATAAAATCATCTAGACAAATAGATCATGTATCGGCGTGGAAGTGAGACCTAAGTCTTTGCTTCAGCTATAATGTGATTAAGTGGTATGAAATACTGTAATTCGGTACACAATTCTGTGCTTTAAAAAAGCGTAAAATTTATATAAAACTAGTGGTACGCTATACCGAATTATGGGATTGTCGTAAAGCCTTTGAAACTAAGGGCAAAGAAGGTCTGTACGCCGCAGCAAAAATAATTTGACGAAAACAAAGAAAGGGGATTTGAAATGAAAATAGGCTTTATTGGAATAGGTAATATGGGAGGTCCCATTATAAGAACTCTTTCAGAAGTGGCTGATATTACTATTTATGGATTGAATCAGACTAGAGAAAAATTAGAAAAACTTGCTCAAGAGACCGATCTTATTCCTTGTAAAAATGTACAGGAATTAACTGAAAAATCGGATTTTATTGTTCTGGCTGTTAAGCCGCAACAGGCTGACGGAATATGGCCTGAAATGATTCCAGCTTTGACGAAAGATAAATGCTTAATTTCCATTGCCGCAGGATTGACTTTGAAGTCACTTAAAAACAGTACTCAAAACATTTGTCCGGTCGTCCGGGCCATGCCTAATACCCCCGTTTTAATTAAAGAAGGAGTCACAGCTATTTGTCTGGATGATGAAATCATTTCAGAGCAGAAAAAAAAGTTAATTCAGAATGTTTTCCGGAACTTAGGAGACGTGCATGTCCTGCCTGAAAATCAGTTTGATGTCTTTACCGCACTCATCGGATCAGGCCCGGCTTATATCTTCTATCTTATTGAAACCATGATAGAATCAGGGGTTGAGCTGGGGTTGCACCGTGACGTTTCCTCTCGCATGGTCAAAAAACTCTTCAGGGGTTCCAGCCTTATGGCAGAACAATCAAAAGAACATGTCAGTATGATTAAAGAAATGTCTATTGCTCCCGCAGGGACAACTATTGCCGCTTTAGTTCATTTTGATCGTACTGCCATACGCGGGAATATTATGGATGCAATCCGTATGGCGTATACCCGAAGTATAGAACTTGGTTAATATATAGCTATTGAGAACCTGTACATTTGTCTTGAAATAAGTCGAACTTGCCTCCTTCTCTTAATGAGATTACGTAGGTAATTCATTTATACTGCTAATTAACTATAATAATACGGTTGGACTAATGAATTATTCACATAATTTTTCTGCTGTAATTTTTGATCTTGACGGCACTTTGCTTTACTCTTTGAACGAAATTGCAGCTGCGGGCAATGGTGCACTTGCCCGGCTGGGGCATTCTACTCATCCTGTCGACGCTTATTGTCATTTTGTAGGTGCCGGTGCGAAAACATTGGCTTGGCGTATGTTGCCGGAGGACAAGCGGACTCAGGATAATTACGATGTTCTGGTTCCTGTTCTTCTTGAAGAATTTGAACGGGAGCTGAATACCATTGCGTACCCATATGCCGGAACTTTGGAAGTACTTGAGGTTCTGTCCTCTGCCGGTAAAAAGCTCGCTGTGCTTTCCAATAAGCCGGAGGAGTTCACTAAAGTTGCGGTGGAAAAGTTTCTGCCCGGGGTGGATTTCTTTTCGGTTCATGGAGGGCGGAATGACGTTCCCTTAAAGCCCGCTCCGGACTGCGCTTTGAAGATTGCCGAGTCTATGGGAGTTGCACCTGAACATACCGTTTTTGTCGGTGATTCGGATGTGGATATACATACCGCTATTAATGCAGGTATGATTCCTGTCGGGGCTGCATGGGGTTTTCGAGGTAGTAAGGAACTGTTAGAAGCCGGAGCCAAAATTGTTTTTGATTCTCCGTCAGATTTGGCAAAGTTGCTTTAAACATAAAAGTTGATGTGGGGTTGGCAAACGTTAACTTTATAGATTTAAAAAAATGAAAAAGGTAGGCGCTGAATTTAAGTTTTCAGCGCCTACCTTTTTTGTATCAGGGCAATTTTGACTAAGTCTTTCGTGTAGCAATTCAGAAAAGACAATGGTAGCACTACAAATTATCATAAGGTGATATTTTAGCTGTGTGTGATTTTATCCAAGCCTTTATGAAATTGTAAAGTTGGATGAATTAGCTTGCGCTATTTTAATGGATTACTCCCTTTAATAAAGAGGGATAACAAAAAACTAATAGTTGGGAAGTAATGGAAAATTTACCAAATTGTCCGCAGTGTAAGTGTGAGTATGTGTATCATGATGGCAGTATTCTTATTTGCCCAGAATGTGGTTTTGAATTTCAGGCCGAAGATGTGCAGGAAAAAGTATATAAAGACGCGAATGGCAATGTCTTGGTTGATGGCGATACGGTTATAGTTATCCAAGATTTAAAAGTGAAAGGCGCATCTTCTTCCATTAAAAAGGGAACAAAAGTAAAAAATATCAAATTGATAGAGCCAGAAGATGGCGTTCATGATATTTCATGCAAAGTCCCTGGTTTTGGTTCAATGTATCTTAAAACATCGATAGTTAAAAAAAGTTAGTAGTACCCGAGATATTAAAATCAACCTCTTATGGCTTTTTTAGCTGTAAGAGGTTTTTTTGTTAGTTTAGTTCCGCAATCCTGATCAGCTGCGGGGTACACATGAATAGATTCGCCATTGCAAGCATTTTCTTTTTGCTGTTCACGCCCTTAAGAATAACGCTGAATCCGTCACCTTTTTTTTGATAAGATAAAGAATATCCTTTTAATTTGTCGGGATATACTTTTTCATAATGAGATATAGCCCGTATCGCACTTTTTTCGGAGATAAATACGTCTAGAACTAGTGCGTAATTCTTAACGATATCGTTGTTGCTGGTGTTTTCTTCTGTAGAAGAAACAACATTGTTGGCAATTATATTTGAATCCGTGTTGACAGGTGACGCTATCTCAGCATCCAGACCTTTAAATTCTTCAGTTTTTAATTGCACCAGCAATTCTGAAATTTGGGATTCAGTCGACATTATATTTGTCTCTTGCGGCGTATCAAGGTCAGTATAGTCAAAAAAATTCTGAGCATCATCTCCGAGTTTTAATTTAGTAGTGAATTTGTCTTTTAACAATCCGATAATTTTTTCTTTTCCAAAAAACAGGAATGCATCTGAAACAATATTTCCGCTTGTATTGATCTCAATATTTTCGACAGTTGTTCCAGAATAAGATTTTTTTTCTAAATATTTTGGATCAATTCGTAATTTATAATTGCCGGGAAGAATTTTAGCCAAGGCAAAAAAACCATCTTGTTCAGTCCATGCATATTCGATTATTTTATCATCTTTATCGAGAAGCTGCATAGGAATATGAGCTCTTCCTTTGATTTTATCATCAACAATAAGGTAAGCATAACCTTCTATTTCACCACATACATGCAAAGGAAATTCAAGATTGTAAACTTTACCTTCACGAGGAGTTATCGCAACACCCCCTTTGGGGGCAAGACGAATATCTTTAATCAAATCTTCATCGACAGATACATCCGTGCTACGCATAGGAGCCAACTGGTACAAAAAAGCTCTGCCATTTTCATCTGTGATAGTATGCTTGTTTGACTGGTGTGCTTTGAGAGTAATATCTTCAAGAGGTTTATCTTCGCCATCAAAAACATTGTTATAGTTTTTATCGTTATACACCAGACAGGCTGCTCCTCCTAAGCCGGAGCTTCCACTAGATAGCTGCGGTAAATAGGTCGAAGGATCAAAATCAACGCTTAATGAAAATCCGGCATATAGGAAATATGAATCATCGTTATACCATGTTCCTTGAATATAAGGAGAAATTTTTCCAAACGAGTAGCTCCATGTGTTTCCTACGGAAAGAAGTTCTGCTCCTGTGAGATATTTGCTTACCGTAACAGATGTGTTTAGTTTTGGAGTTACACGTAAATTACCAGTAGAACTTAATGATCTTATATATGAATCACTTGAATCATCCACTCCGAATTCAGCGTTGGCCCGAAGACTTCCGTCTTTGAAAGCTCTATAAAAAGTAAAAGAACCATATAAATTAGGCTCTTCATCGGATACTTTATTTTCGTATAACCTACCGCCAAGATTAGAACTGAAATGTCCGATATCGGAAAAAAAGTTTAAAGAGCCACTAAGATCATAATATTTTGAATCATCATCATAGCCGGTATGCTCAGTTGTGCGCGCAAGATTAGCACTGTAAGCCAGCCGTATAGATTGGGTGAAATTTGTGTTGTCGGAAAATCCAAATTGTAGATTATTTTTAATACTACTTTCTTCATAATTGTCAGATAATTGATACTTTAAGCCCATATTTATATTTTGCCCTCCATCGAGTTGGCCACGAACGCTCGCCTTTAAGTCTGTAGAACCGTAAGTGGAATATCCAAGGTCAAATTGACCAAGAAAAACATCGTAGCCTCCACTTAAACCTACAGAACCAACCGTTCTTTCTTTATTTCTATAAGTATCCATTGTTAGTCCTGTGCGTAAGCCCAGACCATTACCAATCCCAATATTTACACCAGATTTAAGACGTGTTGTGCCTTTTAGTGCTGTGTCTGTAGGGTCAACTTTACTAACTTTTTCACTAAAAACGCCAACTCCCTGTTGTGAAAAAGAAGAATCATATTCAACATCACCTAGGGTAAGCGAGGAACCTACTGTAACAATTTCTTCACGAATTTCTTGTTGTCCCTCAGTTCCGTATAAAACAAGTTTAAACCTATTAACTCCGTAATTAAGAGTTACATCTTCAAATAAGTAATTCCCCGATATGTCAATTGTTTGGAATCCGATTAGTTGATTGTTACGGTATAACTCTACATCCCATCCAGGAATACCCTTGCCGGCAAATGTTTTAGCGTCACTAGTGGTAGAACTCATTGAATTTTTGTTTGAAATCCTTACACCGCGTTCAAGTTTTCCAGTAGATCCCAGAGGGGTCGTTGACGGAATAATATCGCCTATGGTTACCTTGGCTATATACGGGTTATCTAGAAAAAGTCGTTCTGCAGTTAATGATAAATCTTTAAAATCAATCTTTGATTTATCTTTAGTATAGTCATAGGTAACTGCGCCATATAAAGCGGTCGACATATAAAGCAGATCTCCTCGAAAGAGACCGGCAGCAGTTGCTCTTGTTGATTGTTTTTTGTCTTTATCCTGGTAGCTTAAACTTACCTTTGCATCCAAACGCGGAGGAGCAACTGAAGCATAATCCAGATCGCGAAGGGGATAGCGTAATCCATTTTTTGCTTGATAAATTCTCCGCTCGTCCTGACGCATTTTCATAAGTTCCATCGGAAGGCTTTCGTAAGGAGTAATCCATAAAATCAGATTTTGAAAATCAGGCTTAATTTTCAAAGGGAAAAGAGAGTTGAACTGTTTTAATTCCATGTAGATATCATCTTCAGAATAAAAATATTTATCCATTGGCAGCATATATGTTTGCTTATTTGAAATTGCTTCACCTGTTTCTAAAGAAAATGAAAATTTTCTGTTATCTTTAATGAACCATCCTTCAGCTCCTTTTGGTGTCACATCAATGGCAAAGCCTAAAATGCCAAACATTTCACCTATAGGTACAAAAAGATTTCCTCCTCGTCCCTGACAAAATAATCCTTGGTAGACCAAATTACTCCGTAAATAGACATCAAGAATAATGTCTCCATCAGCTACTGGTCGATCAGTTCCTGTCAAACTCTTGCTTTCATACATTGGAGTATCAAGCTCAGAGTTCATAATCTGTTCTTTTTCTACAGGCGTTTCTTGCGCAATAACTGGCACAGGAACAGGCACAGGAACGACGCTTGAAACTTCTTTTTCGGCTTTACGTTGAGGAGGTGGAGAGGGCTTAGGCTTTACCAGTGGAGCAAGCACTACTGGAGCTTTTTTCCTGACCACAGAGGATCTGGATTTTGTAGAGGCTGATTTTAATGGCTTTTTTTGCTTAGGAACAGAATCAGCTTTTTCTCTTTCATCAGTTTTTAAGGATTCTTTTGCAAGTTCAAAATCGGAGTGGGGGTAGATGTCTGACTCTGACCCCGAGATTCCTTCGAGAGAAGAAGCTGGTTCATTTCCAGTTTGGATAGATGGATCGTCGCTTGGTGGCATAATTCCCATGCGAATGCTTGAAGAGTCGGGACGTTTAAATTCTTCAACAGATTTGTCAGACTTTTGACTTGGATTGTCACGGTTAAGAGCTTGCATCAATAATAGAGCTAAACCAGCTGCTATCATCAATCCAATTCCGCTTTTAACAAGCAATCCTGTAGTAGTCTTAAAATTCATACAACCTGTTTACTTTATTTAAAATTAATTACTTATTTTTCCATTCTGTAGGTAATTGCAAAATTAATGCCAGAAAAAAGCCCCGTGCAGGTTATGCACGGGGCTAAAATAAAGATTAAAATATGTTTAATAATCTGATTATTTAATCATAAATTTCTTAGAATCAATAATCTTTTTATCTCGATCATTGTAGTTCGTTAGTTCTACGGTAACGCTGCCCCGCTGAAAAGATTTGTCCAGCTTTGGTAACACCACAATCCTAGTTGTTTGTGGGAGATAGGTTACAATTCTTGGTTTGCTGGCAATAATTTTTTTCTCACCATTGACCATGGTATATATGGAGACGCCAACATAACTGGAGCGATTTCCTTTACATTTTAATTTTAGCTGTAATGAGTCTTCGTCTTGCCCCTTGATTATTTTAAGGTCGTCGATAGTAGTCACGACTTTGGGGGTACCTTGATAGATCATAACAGGTATCCGCATGCCTACTTTTAGATCAATAATGACACCACCTTTGTCTATGTTTAAATCTGAGGGGGAGTGGTTTTCAGCTTTTTTATTAGGATTAGTAACTGGTCCGACTCTCATGTAGGTATAATATTCCCCTTCAGGAAGATTAGGCGGTTTGCGAATTACTATTCTTACGACTTGCTTGCCGCCGGGGTCTATAATGGCGGTACGAGGTGAAAATTTAACCATAGACTGAGCTAATAGTTCTCTTTTTGTCATTTTTTTAGGAATATAAAGGGAACCGTCTTCTTTCATTCGCATGGGCAGGGTGGAGATGTTATATGTGACTGGTTCTTTTATTGATTGATTAAAGACAGTCACCACTGCATAGCGCTGATTATTTTTTAGCTCGACACGCATAGGTTCGATCATTATTCCGCCAACGGCAAATGCCGATGAAGCAAGAGAAAAAAATAAAAAAAATGATATAAAAATTTTTCTAAGTATAGCTAACAACGTATATTCTCCAATAGTATCTAGTAGGTTGTAATTTCAACATGAACTGTGCCGGATAAGCTTTTTCCGTAAGCAGTGTAGTCAGTAATCAATTCCCCACCTATGTAGGCTTTTTGTCGAGTTCCTTCAACAAATGCTTCTACATCGCTAAACATGTGCATACGTTGTAATGTGGCACCCTTAGTCCCTTCTTCAGTATGTAAATCAACTGAACTCGGGAAGTTTAAGCTGATATGCACGTTTCCAAAATCGTAAAAATAAAGACATGCCGCATGGCCGCCAGTTATATCACAAGCATTCGAAGGAGCACACATAGGAACTTTTGAACCTAACGCATCAATAATTATTGTTAATGATCTAGTACGCGGGATAACCCGGCCAAACGCCAGGTTTTGAGCCAGGTATATCCGGGGATCTGCGTATGAAGTCCTAGGGACAAACAATACGAAAACAGCTATATTCATCCAGACCAGCATGGTAAGAACAAATATAGCTGTTTTATTGATTGTTTTGGGATTAAATTGCAGTAACATCAACAGTTACAGTACCGGTGTAAGTTCCTGTTTCAACAGATGCGGGGACACTAAGGATTGGTCCTACTACCAGTGAAGCAAATTCAGTTGCAGCAATGGCCAGACTGTTAAACGCTGTGATATTACTTGTGATACCGGAAACGGTGATAGGAGTAGGAGTTCCAGAATAGAATCCTTTGTCCAGAGTTGGCGTTCCGACCAAAGCAATAGCAAGGTCCACATTTTCTTGTGCAGCTACAATATAAATAACACCAGGTGTTTCGGTTGTCATTGTTACAGGTGCAGATGTTCCGCGGATAACCTGTCCAGTTGTAAATGTTGGCAAAGCGTCTCCTAGGGTAGCTCCTGCAACAGGAACGATGGGTACTACGTTCATGGTGATGGTTTCAGCAGCACCGGTAGTGTAAATAGTTTTAAAGTCTGCATTTGTTGTACTATCGATCGAGAATGGCTGAGCCAAGGTAATCGATGTTTCAAAAGTTGTTTCTTCAGCAAAAGCTGCACTAGCACATAACAACGCTGCACAACTTAGCAACATAATGAATTTTTTCATAAAGTTTCTCCCCAGAAGGTTGTAGGTTCTTTCTTTTTTAAACGCCTTATTCTCCGCTTATAAATAGTTATCGGACACCAAGGTTAGAACTTTATACTTAATTTTATTTTTTTTAAAAATTAATCAAGATTTGTGTCATGGCTGTAATATTTAATTTTACTGTGCCAGTTAGCTAACCCATATGTTACTTAACCCATTTCCATAATCGATTTCAACTAATTTCAACTGATTAATGTTGTTAAATCATCACTCACATTTGGAGAAAATTGAGGCCATGAAAATTCAGCTGGTTGTGTTAAAATAAACGTGAAGGATCTATAAAGATAGTAGAAACAGGCATTTAGGGGAGGATGTTTGTTGTTAAAACGAGTTGTGAGTTATTTGGAGCAACCGGAATAAATGGTGATTTCATCAGGCATGCTGGTATTATGCAGCGTTTATCATTCACGTAAGAGGTGCAGTTTATTTGTGTGTATGATAGAAAAAATTTATCTATATTGAGTTTGTTTAATTAAATCCTAGATTCAACTAGTAAGTGCAACTGTTGTTTAAGTCTCTAAATACTTGATTTGGCGTTTTAAAATCAAGACAT
>NZ_JAEINN010000039.1 GCF_016342405.1 Maridesulfovibrio ferrireducens
ACACTCCTTTTAGGCTGAAGAGTGAGTATGCAGGATTTCAAAAATTATGAGTAGATGGAGCCTATGTGACGCTTACAGATCATTTGCGTTTTCAAAGTGTGGAAAAAGGACTCAGCAACTGCATTATCCCAGCAGTTGCCTCTTCGGCTCATACTTTGGATGCAACCATGTTTCGCAAGATGTTTTCTGAATTCCTGACTAGCATATTGCACTCCTTGGTCACTGTGCACCATTAGTCCCTTAGCTGGCCTGCGTCGGACCAAAGCCTTATTGAAGGCACGAATAACTGAACTTCTTTCCAAAGAATCACTTAAATCCCAGCCAACAACAATTCGTGAAAATAAGTCTATAAAAACTGTAAGGTAGAACCATTTCCGGCCTACTTTTATGTAAGTGATATCCGTTGCCCAAACCGTGTTCGGTCTGGATACGGAAAACTGACGATTCAGCAAGTTGGGTGCTGCTGGTTCCTTGTGGGAAGAGTCAGTGGTAACCACAAATTTCCGTACTGTTTTACATTGAAGTCCCATGGTCTTCATTTTTCTTGCAACTCGTGTGCGGCTGACCTTTCTGAATCTTTCCTCTGCTTGCAAATCTCCTGTAATCATGGGGCTTCCCGCCATTTTACCATGTTCAAGATATAATTCTAGAATACGACTCTTCAGCATTCTGTTTTCAATTGACCTCTTTGATTCAGGCCTTGATAACCAACTATAAAAACCGCTCCGGGAAACTTTTAGGGTTTGGCACATCTTCTTCACCGAAAAAATAGAGCGGTTTATTTTTATAAATTTGAATGTCATTTCGGTGCTCTGCTGAAAATGGCCAATGCTTTTTTTAGGATTTCTCGCTCTGTTTCTGCGTCACGTAGCTTTTTCTCCAGCTCTTTTATTCTACGTTTTTCATCGGTTAAAATTTCGTTTCCCTGACCAGAAAAGGCAATTCCTCCGTTACGAGAAAACTCGCGCCGCCAGCGATAAAGTATGGCGTAAGAAATTCCGAGGCTTTCTGCTACTTCAGAATGTGTACGAGACGGATCTTCACTTAAAAGAACTGCATTGCGCTTGAACTCTGGATCATAAGTTCGACGTTTGGGCTTGGTCATTTACATCTCCTGTAAAAATCAGGATAGTTACTTAACCGTGTGTCCGCAAATCTATAGCAGGATCAAGTTCATATTTTCCCTTTGAAGGTAAAAAAGCCTCAATACACAGGTATCAGGGCTTATCATTGTTTCGTCTAAATGATAGGCGGGATAACAAAAACGGATGATGAAAATAATCTCAACATCCGTTCCATTATTTTAATAAATGCTTCTTGGAATCCTTGAGCATCCTACTTCTCTGGCTCTTTTAGGGGCACATCCTTTAGTATTCTCTTTAGCGAGATAGCTACACCGTTTATGGCATTCATCATAGACTTGATCAAAGTCAGGGTCATTTCGTCTTAACCGATAGCTATTAGGTTGACTTTCTCCTTGTCGTGATTTGTTACAGTGATCTACAAGACCATCCTGATCAGATCCTATGGTTGAAGCCCAGTGTTTTTCAGCTGTTGTCATGAGCTTATGAGGGAACTGCATCTTATTACCGTCTACAGCAATCATCAAATGGTAGTGCTGATGTTTTTCTCTACTTTGTTCCCTAACCCATAGATAATAAGGATCATAGCCTTCTCTTTTTAACTGCTTGATATATTTTGAAGTAAACTCAGAAATATGGCTGTTATCTTCAGGAGCATGGTAGTTCTTTGGATATCTTAAATCCAGCCTAACAACCAGTACCTTATTATGTATTTGTGTTGTATAGTTCATAAAACCTCTTATTTTGTCTAGTATTTCAGTATTACATCCTAATCCTTTTTCTTTAGAAGTTAGTATTGAATTTCCTTTGTACGTTTCTTTAAATGTTATAGCCATTGTAAACTCCTTGTTAAATTGTTTCTCTACATCATTATGCTCTTAAATATTTTTTTATTTCATACTATGAGTGATATAAAATTTATATACTATTTTATTTCATAGTTAGTTTTATATTAGTATGTATTTAGATATTACCAGAGACCTAGCTATAAAATTTATTTTAAATTTAATTATAGTTCATTTTGCATTTAATTTTAGTAGTATTTTTTATTTCTATATTGTGACTGAATTAAGTTTACTTATAATATAGTAAAAAGATAAAATTATGATTATTAAATAGTTTCAAACATATATTACTCCTGTAATACAAACCAATTTTTTATTGAAAGAGCTCCTGCCGCTTATCCCGGAAAAGAGCTCTTCTCTATTGCAGGAGGTAATCATGACCAACATTGATTTATGTTCACCGAATATTACAGAACTGGCGGGAGCAATGCTTAAAGTGCAACAGGCCTTGAAACCAGCTCATAAGGACGGACAAAACAATTTCACTAACAGCAAGTATGCGAGTTTATTATCTGTTATGGATTCCTGCCGCGAAGCACTGCTTGCTAACGGGATATGGATGACTCAGCTTCCAGTGAATGTTGACTCTGGCAATCTTGGGTTAATCAGCAAAATTGTTCATGCGGAGTCAGGTCAATGGCAGGCTTCTTTACTAGTAATGCCTTTGCCTAAAAGCGATCCACAGGGTTATGGTTCAGCTATGACTTATGCTCGCAGGTACGGACTTTCTGCTCTGATTGGAATCGTTACCGAACATGATGACGATGCTGAAGGTTCATGTCGTCCGCAAAATGAAAATGGCGGGTACAATCCGGACAGGCATTTGGGATCACGCGTTACAGAATTATGTCAAAAACAACTTCCAGATGATGGAGCAACATCCTTCAATCTGCCTCGTCTTGAAGGTATTCAGTACAGCAAAGAAACGGCCCGTGACGGTAATCTTTGTATTTTGGCAACTGGTAATACGCATTCGCAGAAAGACCTTTTACGCAAAGCAGGATTTCGCTGGGATGGAAATCGCAAATTATGGTGGAAATACGAACATGCTGCATAACATGTAAATTTAATTTTAATAAGACAACTCAGTCACATTAAGGGCGTATCTCTTCGGAGGTACGTCCTTTTTTATGGCTAATATCGAGGAGAAAAGATGTCTGATACAATCAAAGAAATTGAAAAAATAGTTCCTTTCGAATTAGATGCAGGCTTGATCTTCAGCGGCAAGACGTCCGGTCGCATGGTGCAAGGCTTTGAATCACCGTCATCCTTCACACCGAAAGAGGACCCTGAATATTTATTTCATGAATCCAGCCGGGACGTAGTAGTCTGGTTTATGGACAGCTCTGATCCGCTATACGTGTTCGGGCCCAGCGGAAGCGGCAAAACCAGTCTCATTAAACAACTTGCCGCAAAACTAAATTATCCGGTGTTTGAAATTACTGGTCACAGTCGACTGGAGTTCCCCGAAATGGTCGGTCACCTGACTGTAGAAGCAGGCAACATGGAATTCCAATACGGACCTCTTGCGCTTGCTATGAAATACGGTGGGCTGTTTATGCTCAATGAGATCGACATCATTGATCCGGCTACAGCTGCCGGATTAAATGGCATTTTAGACGGTGAGCCGCTTTGTATTCCTGAAAACTCTGGTGAAATAATACAGCCACATCCGATGTTCAGATTTGCAGCTACAGCCAATTCTAACGGTGCAGCAGACGAAACGGGATTGTACCAAGGTGTGGTCCGTCAAAATCTGGCCTTCATGGATAGATTCTGGTTGTGTGAAATAGAGTACCCAACACCGGCTGCAGAAGCTGAACTGCTCTCTCGTAAAGTAGCCAATCTGCCTGAGAATATTCGCAGCAAAATGATCGAATACGCAAATTCTGTGCGGAAACTGTTTATGGGTGAAGCAACGGGAAATCTCAGCGATACTATAGAGGTTACATTTTCAACTCGAACTTTAATTCGTTGGGCTGATTTAACAATTCGTTTCCAGCCGCTGGCTAGACAGGGTATTCAGCCGGTAACTTATGCTCTGGATCGTGCTCTCGGGTACCGCTCCAGTCGCGAAACTCGAACGGTTCTACATGAACTGGCACAGCGTATTTTCCCGATGGAAGATGAATCCTAAACAACTATATAAATGATAAGTGCAAATTTCATAAGCGGGGATGGCGAAAGCTGTCTCCGTTTTTATTTTGCAAAACGAAGGAGATATTCATGGAAACTAAAACTCGAATTACGGTCCTCAACCATATTCTGGCCTTAAATTTGGATGTAAACATTTGGTCAGCACGGAAGAAACTCACACCGGCAGATTTTGGAAGTACCCATCTTCCGCCTGAAGAACTCGCTTCTCTCGGAAGTAAACGCATTTGTAATCCTGGAGATCTTCGTGTTTTCGGCACTCTCAAATCACGTGCAGTAAACATGCTCGACCGGCATGGAGTTCGCTTTCTAGGTGGATGGGGTGTTCCTGAAAAAGTTGCTGATGAAATCGTTAAGGAGCTTGTAGATATCCAAAAGGAATTCTTTGCCGCAAAGGATGACTTTTTGATTCGCTATGATGAGGTTGTGCAGGACTGGATCAAACAACATCCCGGCTGGGAAAAGTTAATAGGCAGTTCCACTGTCAGTGCCGAGTATGTCCGTTCAAGAATGGGTTTTAAGTGGCAGATTTTTAAACTGGCTGCTCCTGAGAAAAACTCAGTCAAAAAAGGACTCAAAGAAGAAGTAAACAAACTTGGCGGAACTCTCTTTGATGAAATATCCAAAGTCGCAACAGATACATGGAATTGCTGCTATGCAGGAAAAGTTAAAGTAACACATAAAGCTCTTTCTCCATTGAGGTCCATCCATAAGAAACTGAACGGTCTCTCCTTCATTGATCCTAGAGTTCTTCCCATTACGGATCTTCTCCAAATCGCTTTTGATAAAGTTCCATCCCGTGGATTTATTCGTGGAGCTGATCTTCTCATGCTGCAAGGAGTTGTATCTCTACTCCGACAACCAACGTTGCTCATGGAACATGGCCAGAAGATTCTTGATGGAAACACTGCCGAAGATCTTCTTGAAGGATTAGTAGCAGTCCCTACCATTTCCAAGACTAAATCTGTCTCCGAAAGAATAACACTGAAATCAATCCCGCAGCCTGTGACTCAGCAGCAGATTAACAGTCATGGTTTGTGGTGATGCAGGAGTAATCCATGAATAAAAATAAACTGCTCATGAAATCGCTGCCATTGGTGGCAAGTGTGCTGGGTCAGAAATACGGAGTGAAAGTTCAAATTGGTGGAGATAAAGCCTTCACTGATGGAAAGGTCATTCAGATCCCGTCTATGCCGCTGGAATGTGATGAAATTTTGACCAATTTAGCAAGGTCTTATCTCGACCACGAAGCCGCTCATATCCGAGATACAAACTTTGAATGGCTCAAGATGGCGAAGCTTAATCCTCTTGAAATGCATATCTGGAATACGCTGGAAGACTGGCGAGTGGAAAATAAACTTGCTGAGATTTTTCCCGGCTGCCGACAGAACTTCCAGTGGTTGATCCGGCACCTATTTATTAATGATAGCGATCAACTTCAGGACGAACATCAAGATCCGGCTTCAGCAATTCTAAATTGCTTACTATTGATTGTCAGATCATGGGATGTACCGGATTTAGCTGATAAATGTGAGAGTACCGCTTCAATTGTCGAAAAGTATTACCCTGGCCTTCTCTCACAATGGGATTTTGTTTTGCAAAAGATACGTACAAAATGTGACTCAACTCAGGACTGTATTCTCTACACACGGGAAATAGTCTATCTGTTGAAAGAATACCTCAAGCAGAACTACAACGGCCATAAGCAGAAAAGCAGGAAGGCTAAGAGCTCTATTCAGGATCTGGAAAAACTGCTCAATTCCGACCCCGTAAATATGCCTAAAGGTCTCGGTGAAATATTGGAAGAACATCTGATTCATAATGTTCCAGAAAATGCGGATCAAGGTTTGCAGGTTGCCAAGGAGGGGTACAAAAGACTTACGGAGCTGGACACAACAGAACTTGAACAGACCCGTAGGGCCTCAACTGCTCTCAAGTCCCGATTACACGGAATCATTCAGGCTAAAACGATTAGTCATGACCGTATCGGCAGGATTGGTCGCTTAAGCACGGCTCACCTGCATCGTATAGCTGTTGGCAATCCCCGAATGTTTCATAGCAGACAAGAAAGTCAGGGCATCAGCACTGCGGTACACATCTTAATTGATTGCTCAGGGTCTATGCGTCGACGTATCGGATTGGCTTCGCAGGTCTGCCATACTGTAGTCAGTTCGCTTAATTCTATCAACGGTGTAAGCGTTGGAGTTAGTGCATTTCCAGCCATCAGAGCACAAGGATGTAAAAACTATGATGAACCGACGGTTGCTCCAATCCTTAACCATGGGCAACGGATGCATACTCATTTCGGCGTAGCGGCATCAGGATCAACTCCATTAGGAGAAGTTCTTTGGTGGGCCTTTCAACAAATGCTGCCGTTACCGGAAAAGCGAAAGATAATCCTCTGTATAACGGATGGTGTCCCCGATAACCTGCCAAACACGCAAAAAGCAATAAAAGACGGAAGCCTCAACGGGTTTGAAATATACGGTCTCGGAATTAACTCCGAGGCCGTTTTTAATTTGTTTCCCGGGAAAAGCAGAGTCATCACCGAAATCACGGACCTAGCACCTGCCATGTTCGATCTGCTTCAGGACTCATTCATTAAATAATATAGGAGAATTACCATGACAGAAGAACGTCCCAAATGCCCGAGTTGCGAAGTTAACACTCACGTTATCCTTATTAATACAGCTCAGAAAATAGGAACAGCTGTCGGTGGAATAACAGGCGCAGCATGCTGCTATGCTGGCGCAGGAAGTGGCGCTGTAGCTGGAGCCACAATCGGATCAGTAGTTCCGTTTGTTGGAACTGGAATTGGAGCCATAGCTGGCGGACTTGGAGGAGCTGTAGCAGGTTTCTTTGCTGGAGCCGCAACGGGCAATGCTGTTGGTGAAAAGATCGATATTCATGTTATCGGACAGTATCGTTGTAATCGGTGTGGCGAAGAATTTGAAGGTTAACTATCTGATATGTTATAAGATCAAGAGAAGCCGCTGGGTTATTTCGGCGACTTTTTGTTTTTATAGAGGCAAGTATCCGTCTAACCGACACTTCTTATTTTATAACGATATTTATGCAATGGAGGCGGTTATGGATTTTAAATTAATAAATTGTGAGTTTCATACAGGAAGCCACGAATATATTGGCTTTGTAACATTCAAAAGGGGAAATCCTATGCGCAATCTTTTGATGCTCGTACTGTGTCTGTTGATGTTTTGTTTTGCAGGCTGTTCTGGTGATGTTGAAATCGTGAAAAGTGGAACTCTCGAGGGTAGACCGACCCTTGCCATTGGTCAGGCGTTTGATTCAGCTTTTGACACTCCCTTGTGGTCTGAAAGCAATGGAGAACGAGGTGAAAAGATGGTCACTTTTGAAGGTAAGATCTCTAATAAGTTGCATGAGCGTGGTGCTGAGATGACCTTTCTTTATTCAGTTATAGCTGAAGCCGAAGCTTTAAGTAAGGGAAACCCTTTTGTTTTTGTTGGATTTGAGACTCAGGTTGAGGAATTTTTTGGAGGAAGATCTAAATATAACAGAGTCCTTAAAAAATTCAAAAAGGCCGGAGCAGATGAAAACACCGCTAAATACGCAGCGAGGTACTTGGCATACAGTCTAGCAGAGTGGCCTGTGGGCGAACCTGTATCAGTGAACTGGGTAATGCATGCCGATGGTAAACATTTTGACTTCACTCAGTTCCAATCAGATGCTTTGGCTGGAAAAAGCATAGATATCTTGGTTGATACTATATATGGAACAGGATTTGTCCCGCAGAATCAATTGCAACAGGAAGTGTTAAGTCAAGCCAACTCTTTACTTGCTGATGTTAAAACAGCAGTGGCTGTTCAAACTTCTTTGAGCAAACAGAATAAAATTGTGGAAAATAACACTCAGAACTTGAAGCTGCTCAGCATCTCCACAGACAAAGTTGACGAACTTGCCGCTTCATATCTTTCCCCAGCTAAAAAGGAGAATATTATCGACAACTGGGTAATTCTTGGAAGACTTCCCGATCAATACGGTAGTAGCGTAACAAGACTTGTTACTGATGATGTATTGGAAACAGGTTCAAGATTTTCTAGGGATTTTTTGTTCCTTGATTTCGATGAGAGAAATAAGTCTGTTCCTTCAATAAATATAGCTGTTGGTATTGCCGCAAGCCTTGAAGAAGCTATTCAGGCATACTCGGGCGTAAAAATGTTTGATGTTCTCGTAGATGGACAGAAAAAGGGACGCATAAAGATGATTGGTAGGCCCACTCCTTCGGAAGGATATATGTACCTTGAATATTCAGAATGTCCTGCCATTTCGATTATATTTAAGGCCATGATTTCAGGTAAACGGATTGAATTTATCAGCTCAAATGACACGTTCTCTTTTGATCTTAAAGGGCTTTCCTCTGCGGCAGATAAAATACAGCATCTTTAATCAATAAACGGTATCCTGCTCTCTTTTATGAGGGCAGGATTCCTCCTCCTGCTTGTGATAAGTCTTTTTGTATTTTTAAAACACTATGAATATAATTATATTGATAACAAGTGTCTCATTTGCTAAGAACTTTATCCGGAGAAGAATATGCCAGTGAAAAATAATCCAGATTACACATATGGAGAGGTTCCTCGACGTTCCGTGTGGAATTCAGTCATTCCATAATAAGTCCCGGATCGGTGCCCCAATGAGGTAGATCAT
>NZ_JAEINN010000040.1 GCF_016342405.1 Maridesulfovibrio ferrireducens
AGTATATGTCAAAGAACAAGGGCTAAGCTTATATCATCAGGACTTCTTTTAAAAGATGGAGCCTATGTGACGCTTACTTATGAATCACACATCTACTCTATTACTCATGGCTTTTATAAAAATCAGCACACAATGAAGTCCAAATATTAGCCCATCCTTTAGAATGGGTACAGCCTTGAATTACTTTTAATTGTATTAACCCATTATTACCGGCTTTTTGGCAATATGATTCCGCAATTTGTATGGGGATAATGTTATCATTACTTCCGACGTAATGAAGTTGGGGAATTTTGCATTTGACTGAAATCTGATCTGTTGGATTTAATGATCCTTCCAACGGGGAGACTCCGTGCAATTGCGTCCATTTGATATGATCAAGATTTCCGGCAACAGTCCTTACAGAAGCAACATCTGTCCGTCGCATTGCTATCAATATTGCGACAGCTCCTCCTCCAGAGTAGCCGACTAAGTCAATCTTTTTTGCACCAGTCATTTCTTTTAATTTTGATATAATTTCACTTGTGGAGTTAACTACTTCATCGCTGAATCTGTGTGAAGTCCAGTAGCTAACATCACATCCTCTCGCATTAATACCACCTGTATATTGGCAGGGGCGAGCAATGTACGCAATAGATGGATACGGATCTAAGGAAGCAAGTCTTAAGGCCAAAGGATTGTGCGGGGAAGGGTTGTTAGAAGGTTTGTAACGTCTGGCCCAAGCGCTACCATCTCCTTCAATGTAGATCATCAAATTATCAATTTGGGGGCCTGTTTTTAAAAAAACAACTTGTTCAAATTGTGATGAGCTGATTTGTAAATATTCAAACCCGTTATTATTTCCAATTTTTAGTGCTGTATTTAATGGGTTATCATGAAACAAGCATGCAGAACAAAAAAAAACAGTCAGGATTGTCCCTAAAAAAACTTTATACAATTATTTACCTCTACCAAAAAGAATAATAATTTTGTCTGTAAGTCGCTATCAACTTTTTATGCCTAGCAAACACAAATATGGGTTGTTGTATTATTTAAATACTATTGATAAAATTAAAACATAATTATATGTTCCGCTTAGTTGGCTGACAAATGTTTTTATTAACCACCCGCTATGTGAGAGATAAGAGAATGGTAAGATATTTTTTATTTTATGATTTGTAATAAAAAAGTCATCAACAATTATCTTATCTTTGGCAGTGGAAAAACTTAATAATAGCAAAGCCCGTTAGTGAGTTCTTTCTGATACTTGTACATTCTAGACAGTTCAATATTGTAAGGGTTGTCTTTGATCAATTTTTTGAGCATATTTATGGCGTCTAAATTCATGCTAAAAGCAATATAAAGACTTGCTTCCATCACTTCCTTTGCAATTTGATCACCATCAGAAAGTTTATTAATACCTACTTTAGCGTTTTTAAGTTCTTTAAACTTATCTGAGGTCATAACTTTTATTATCCCCTTTTTAATCAGTTTCTTGCTGCCAGAAGTTGAGATATTCCACATAAAAGTTTTCCCTGGGAGCAGCCTAGCTGAAGGAATGTTCCAAAAATTTTCTTTAACAAGTTTTGCCGTTATACCCTTTTTTTCACAGGTAACGTCCTGAAACGTGACTACTATAGAAGAGGACTTCAGCTTATTGTCCCAATACAACTGTACTTTAGATTTAGGTATAACTGTTACGCAATTCGCTTCTTTATGAGCCTTTAGCGGCTTTCTGAACGCGACTGTTCCGAAGTTAACCACCTGACTTTTCTCAATCATTTTACCTGAACCGGAAGGCATAAAATCTATTACTTTTTTTTCGATTGCCTTCCCAGATATAAGTTTAATTTTTCCTTCTTTAATAATAATTGTTGCAGGACCTGTTATCTTTTCAATGGTTGAGGATTCAAAATTATTAAAAGTGACCGATGCCCCAAAAGGAATAGTTATCAACTCATTAGGATTTAAAAATTCCATGAGTTCCAGTTTTGTTCCGGCAAGTGGACCTTCTTTATAGCTCGCACTTGAACCTTCAAATGAAATAAGCATTGTCGTTTTACTATTAGCAAAGCTCATTGAAGCTATAGACATTAAAATAGATACAAAAATAAGCATCATTTTTTTCATTACTAATTTCCTCCAGACTTATCCTGATTTATAAGAACAGAATACACAAATTCTTCATTGCGTCCCTTGATTTTAACTTTTCCACGAGGCTCCAAATCAACAACATCAATTACATCCTTTTTAACCGTTTCACTGATCAGAATTGGAGCTCCAACCGTTTTGGTCATATGCTCAAGTCTAGAAGCTAAATTGACGGCATCACCAATGACCGTGAATTCAGCTTTATATTTACTTCCGATATTACCCACCATAACATTTCCAGTATGAAGGCCAATTCCTATTTCAAATTTTGGTTCACCGTCTTTTGCCCATTCTTTATTTAATTTGCCAAGGACCTCGTGCATTTCAATTGCTACTCGGATGCCACAAAGACTTGGAGAGACATCACTTTCAATCACACCAAAAAAGGCAAGAAGTCCGTCACCGATAAATTTATCAACAACTCCATTATGCTTGTTCACAATTTCTGCCATTGCCTCAAAGTATTTGTTTAGCCTTCTGACAATTTCTTTAGGAGGTCTGTTCTCTGAATAAGTAGTAAAACTTCTGATATCTGAAAATAAAATACATAATTCCCGGCTGTCTCCTTTGAAAAAATCAGCATCATTTTGTTTTAATAGAGACTCGGCGATGGAAGCAGGAAGGTAACGCTGGAAAACTTTTTTTAACTTTCGCTGCTCTGCGTTGAGTACCCCTTCGCTTAAAAGAATAGATAAAATGTAACTTAAAACAATTGATAAAGCTCCTGATGCAACAGGCATAATAATATATTGAAAAAAGGCAAAGCTACATACTAGCAGATATGCTGTAAGAAAAATTGGTGCCCATACAAATTTGAATCTGTGTGTACTCCATATGGCAGGACCGATTGCCGCGAATGCCAGTAGAAAACTTATCGCCCACTTTTCAAAATTTGAAAATTCAGAAAAATGTTGGTCATCCAAAATTGTTTCAACTATTTGTGCCTGAATCACAACCCCGGAAGATTTTCTGCTTTTTCGCGCTGTAAAGTTGAACAACGGGGTTGGGTGCCTATCCTGATTCCTAATATCCATCGCTCCGACCAGAACGATTTTCTGGGAAAAATTCTTTTTTAAATAATCAAGACGTCTTTCTTTGATCATATGCATAACATCGGACAATTCATATATTTTAAAATGAGTTTCTTCCGGCCTAAAATTTATGCGTACCTGTTTTGGCACATCATTTATTTTTGTTCCTGCAGCTTTTAATATAGCAAGAGAAAAACTATTAACAATTTGTCCCTGATTATTTTTAACCCATAAATTTTGGCGCCTTACCACTCCATCGTCATCGGTCGTCAAATTAAAAAAACCACAATGATCCTTTCCTATAGCCTGTAAGAAGTATGCATGAGGAGCAATAACCGAATCCCCCAAGTCCATAAAACCGGTGACAACTGGAATTCCCGCTAGCTTCGATTTCAAAATAGATTTCAACCAAACCTGACTATATCCTGGAACATAATCATCAAACAAAACATCCGGCAGCAAAAAGTCCAGCCCGATAACTTTAGCTTTTGCAACTCTTAAAGAGTCAATCAATTCAGCTAGATCTTCATGCCATAACAAAAATGGTTTTCGAAATTCTTTTTCGAGGAATGTTTTATCATTTATGCCGATTAAGACAACTTCGGCTGCGGGAGGAGGGCTTAATTTGGATCTGACACCGTGCATATTATCAAGTATCAATTCCTGAAGAATGTCAAAATATCCACTATATGTAAAAAAAGAAATTACGAGAGAAATAAGCAATGCATTAAAAATGCAAAAGGCAGATCGAAACCGCTCAAGCAATGATAAATCATTTTGAAACATTCTATGGCCCTAGTTTAATGGGATTTATTGCTCAGAGTATATAACAATTACTACATAGCTTAACATTAAAAAATAGATATAAAAAAGACCAACCAGTCCTTTTATTTCCTTGATTAAAAGTTTAAAAAAGGCCGACCGTAATTCATTAGTCAGAAACGTAAAGAAAGCGTTGAAAGAACATTTCCAGATTAATCATCAAAAAAGTCCTAATACTTTAAAAGCGTAAAATCATTACCCCTTGAGTGGGAAACCGGAAATTGTGCATAGTTCGCAAATTTTTTACTCAATGCCGGAACTTCTTTTTCAACGAACTTCATAAGTTCACGAATCGTAACGTTTTTATCTTTTTGAGTAGAATCTCCATTTAACGCATTCAAAAGTGAATACGTAAAGACACCATGACCAAGAGTCGCAAGTTCTACGGCATACTGCTCTCTATCTGTTGCAGCTAGCACATGCACTCCAACGTCCCTAGCAAGCATTCTTAAAGACTTAATACCTTTGAAATTTTTAATCGGGGACAAGGCCCCACCAGACTGACAGGCATCGAGGAACAATATGATTCGGTCAGCCCCTACGGATTCAATATAATTTTTAAGATCCTTGGTGGAAATTCCGTTTTTAATAACATTCTCTTCACTGGCGACAGAAATATTTGAAGGCAGAAAATACCATTCTTCTCCAATAATTACACCGTGCCCAGCCATGTATACAATGACTAAATCCTCTCGAGGAATGTATTGCAGTGTTTTAAAAACCTTGGCAATACTTCGATTGTCGGCATCACTGTCGTAAAGTGAAAGCAGTTTTTTTTGGGAAACCGCAAGATTTTGATTTTTATCAAAATAATTATAAAGAGACTGAGCGTCAGGACGTGCATAATCAAGATTAAGACTTGAAACTTTGTAATTATTAATACCTATTGCAACTACCCATATTGTTTTCTGTAAAGAATCTTTTGCTCCGCTAAAAACAATATTTGCGGGATCACTTTCAAGCAATTCATCATTTACTGCAATTGCAGAAAAGACATTGTCGCCACGGCCTAGTTTTACACTGAATTCGCTGACTAATTCCTTTGTTCCTTCCTTATTACTTTTAATTTCGGTCTTCGCTAGACTTTCCGGAACACGTTTTCCGTTTTGATACAACTTAACATCCCGTATTCCGCTTCCTTTTTTATCGCTGCCGACGACTCGGATAATTGCTTTCTGAGAACTTTTGACACTGCCATCAATTTCAACTTTTGCGGCCAGATGAATTCCATCTGAAACAATTGCAACATCATTAAATCCAGCAGACTTTTCATCCTGATGCATCACCCGAGGCAATAAATTGGGCTCATAATAAGCTTGGGAAAAATTGTTAATATTAATAATATGTTCACCGTCCTGCCAATCTACTCCCTCAAGAGCTGCCTGTGTTCCGTCAAATCGTCCCTTACTGTCAACCACAGCCCAGCCATCAACAGCTGAAACTAAGGTAAGCTGCAACTGTTTTGATTTTAGATTCCACAACTTGCATGTTCCATCTTCGGATGCAGTAAGCACATTTTCAGCGTTTTTATCCATGCGAGAAAAAGTTATCTCTTTACCATGCTTACCGATTTCAATAGCTTTTCCAGAGTTGAGGTTGAGGGAATACAATATGCCTTCATTAGTACCGCAAACAGCTTCACCTTTGTCGCTATTTACATCCAGACTGACAATTCTGCCTTTGATGTTTTTAAAAAAAACAGTTTTTTTGTTAAGTCCAAGATTCCATTTGGCAATATTACCGTCTTCAGTTCCCCAAAGAAGAATGTCCTCGCTGCAGGCAATTGTGGTAATATTATCCTTGGTTGAGATAATATCAACAACAACATAAGAATCTTTATCGACTACAAATATTTCATTTTTGGAAACAAGTAACACCGGACCAGTTTCACTGATTTCAAGTGCCAAAAAAGGTTTAGTACCAATTTGATGAACGTTAGCACTATTTTTTACCTTGGGGTCGAACTGTGTTAATTCCCCGTGTAAACCTCCAAAAATAACAATTCCGTTTTTTTGAAAAGCAACCAGATTTGATGGAGGACAACAATAAATTTTTTCAGTCTTTAAGGTTTTGAAATCCCATGAATAAACTGAACCGTCAGAACAAATATAAATACAAAGAGAAGAATCAGGAGATATTTTAAGATTTATGATTTCGTCTTCGAGAGCAGTGCTGAGAGCAACTTCCCGCCCGGCATACAAATCCCATAAGCGTAATTTGTTTTTACCAACAACAGTGATCAAATAATGTTCATCAGAACTTAGAGCGAGGGAGGAAATTGGACCGACAACAATCTTACTAAAATTCAATCTAGGCTTAATTTTGAAATCAAGGGAGCGTGAAATGGCAGACCTTGTCATACGTGAGGCGTGTGCTCCTCGCGATGGGAAGCGGGCGTGTACAGAGTCGATGAAAAAAAGAGCAAGTGAAAAAATAATTCCAATACATATAAAATATTTTTTTCCCATAACTCCACTTCCAAAATTATAAGATCCGGCCCCCCGCCTGTAAAACGAAAAGACCGGATCTGCTTACTAATAAATATATGATACCACTTAAAACTCTTAGAAATCAAAACGGACGAGCAGAGAGCCGCCCAAGGTATCCTTATCAACGTTTGTTAAGCCAAACCCTTCAGCAGAAATGGCAAAAGAACCAATGTAGTAGTTCAGGCCGAGTGCGCCTTCCCATAAATGATCTTCAAGGTGAGCTCTGTTGTTGTTAATAAGGTTTTGATAATATGTGCCTCGGAAATAAGGTTCCACCCCGTTTTCAAATCCGTACCCTATCCGACCGGAGACTCGACCTTCACCAAGGTATGTATCTTCATAGTTATGATTGAAGTCCTCGTTCATATACATGAATCCGGCTTCAAGTGCCATTGTCAAATTTTCGTAGACCCATGCATATTCACCACTGATGTCTCCAGTCAATCTGACACCTGAGTAGTTCTGGTTGTTCTGGTTTACATCATAATCTGAAAAAGCGGTATTAAGTATACCTTTCAATGTAAAGGCATCATTTACACGATAAGCAGCGTAGGGAGATATTGAATACCCGTTGCCGTTTTCTGTATAGCCTGTTAATTTTGTTTTGCTCCAAGTATTTTCATAACCAGCAGCAACACCTAGAGCAAGTTTGTCGTCAAGTAGCAATGTATCAAGACCAAACATGCCAAGACCAAGGGTATTTGTAGATTGGTAGCCAGACTTATTTACACCAGTATCAGAATATGCACCAAGCCCCCATAAACCTAGCCCCTGTTCCTCAAAAGCATCTCCAGAAGAGAGGCCCGCAACTAAGTTCTGCTTACTTGGTTTTGGGGAAAACACACTCATAATACGGGATGTAATAATCTGTGTAGTTGTACGAGCCGTATCAGCTGCTTTGTTTTCTCTGGCTACAACAGTTTCGCTAACAGGACTTGATGAATATGAAGAACTACTGGAAGAGCTATCGGAAGGGCTGCTGTCAGCTCGAACATTACTGTTAGCCCAAGGAATACATAGTAGCATAGCCAGCAGTAAGGCTACCCCTTTTAAACATTTTGCCAATTTCATGAAACAAATACCTCCATAAATTTAATTAATAATAACCTTACACGTATTAACCTAAATAATCAATTTTTTTGTAATAAAAAGACCACTCTCGCTACGACGAACGATCCATTGTAATATTTTGCAAGTATATTTGTTATCCTTGTCAACGTGTGATTGTAAATTCTTAGCATGACACTCTGTTGGACCTGTTCAAAACTTCTTGAGCTCTCAGTTTTTCTTTAACAAATTACTTAATTTCTTGAAACTAGCTTTGGAAACTTAAGTCATTAAAACAAGAGCTTCAAGATCACGTTCTTTAATTTTCAAATACTACCATTGGCCTTATTAATAGAAATGTTACGACTACTTGATTTACAAAATACAAAAGAGGTGATATCCCGAATTAATTTATTTTATAAATTGAATTTTGCGATTGTCTATATTTATTATAGATAAAAAAATAATTAATAGATCTTCTTTTGTTAGATAATTACTGAAGACAAAAAGCTGCGATGAAAAAGGGAAATATATATGTCTCATTTCTTTTACACCATAATTTTTTGTTTATTGACGGTCTCAAACGCTATGGCTGGAGCCAACACTGGGGATATTATTATTGATAGCGAAGTGGGGACGGTCACGACCATAACTACAGGCCGTAACAGTGCAGAAACCAATGTCCATTCAGTCCGTGTCCATGATGGATACTCGTATCATGGGGATATTGTTATTAAAGGCAAGGAAGGAAACGTAACTAATATGGGGTCTAATCATAAAGCTAAAACAGTTAATCGTGGCTCAGTTATTATCGGCCCGCGGAAATAATATTATGAGAAAAAAAGTATGTATCGCTTTGAGCGTAATAATTTTTGCTGTGATGGGTATGATTTTATCTGGAAATGTTTCTGCTAATGATCTTGATGACGGTATTGGTTTTGAAGATGAGCTTCATTTTGGGAATGATCTGGGTAAAAAAGTTAATATTCTTTATATGAAACAAAAAGGACAAGCAAAAAAGGTTCCTCGACGTTCCGTGTGGAATTCAGTCATTCCATAATAAGTCCCGGATCGGTGCCCCAATGAGGTAGATCAT
>NZ_JAEINN010000041.1 GCF_016342405.1 Maridesulfovibrio ferrireducens
CCATGGAAAATGCCAAAAGGCAAAGCAATATAGCAGATTTAATTTCATTTGTAAGGTGCAGCTATTTCTACGCTTACCAATAATGACGTGGAAGAGTCCCTATTTCAGGCGACCCTAATCATATCTCAAAATGCTGAAGTTGACGGCAGTGAAGCTCTTTTACAGCGGATTGTGCATTGCCATGCCGACAAAGCGCATTACGATTCCGGATCTCGTGAACTTGCGCGATATTTTGAAAAGATTTCCTGCGAGGAAGTAAGCGGATTTCTGAAGACAGTCTTATAAATGAAGCAAAAATTCTAAACACGTATTTTGAGAGTTTCAAAAAAATAGAAACCGCTTTTTCAACATCATTAAAAAATGAACGGATAGCTAAAAATCATGCACAAGTCGTGGCTTGTGGATATGCTTTGCAAACAATTTTCCCCGCCATCAGTTCAGAAAAAATTGAAAACCTAAAACTATACATCCTACAAAGAGCAATTCTGCGTGAGAAATGTCTTTTAGCAGACCATCCTTTAGTGGAACAATTTTGGGAGACTTTCAGATATTTGAATTCAGAAACACGAAACATGGAAAGAGAAGCCTTAAACCATAGTGGCAATCCTGCCTATTACGCCATCAATCTAAATCATTTCGTTCAACAATGCAGAGACAATGGACAGGAAATTCCTGACCTCAAAGTATTAAAACAACTTCTCCCGCACTCAAAAAAGCATAAGTTGCTTGAAAAATCTAAGGCAATAACTAGCAAAATAACAAACAAAACAGTTAGATGCTGGCTTTTTAAGATCTAATATATTTTGAATAAAAAAATCTTTGCCAGAGGGGATCGGAAAACTGTAATTTTCTGTAATATTTATTACACTTTGAGATTACATTTCTTAAAAACACAACCACCTGAAAAGACTGATCATTACATTTTAAATTACATATTATTACACTTTTATTACTTTTAAAAAATAGATTATTTATCTTTATTTCAGTCAGTTAAGCTCGAAACGCGTAATCCCTTACAAAAATTACACTTTTCCGAGACCCCCCCTCGTACCGCAGAACCAGCCCCAGAC
The DNA here is from genome assembly GCF_016342405.1 of Maridesulfovibrio ferrireducens. Lineage (NCBI taxonomy): Bacteria > Pseudomonadati > Thermodesulfobacteriota > Desulfovibrionia > Desulfovibrionales > Desulfovibrionaceae > Maridesulfovibrio > Maridesulfovibrio ferrireducens. Next base: position 1,071 of record NZ_JAEINN010000041.1, read on the forward strand.
GGACATTTTTTACTCCGTGTGCCTAAGCTATATGAAGGAAGATATTATAGGATTAGCAGATTTAAGTTCCAATTTTTTACCTTCATTGTTTTGAAAGTTAAAAGTAGACTTCTTCGGCTGTCTGGGAAGATTGCCATCCAAATCAAAGCGGCAAAAATGAACGTAGCTTATCGTCAGCAACTCATCATTTTTTAATTTTTTATAAATTGCTTTCTTCGAATATCCCTTCTCGGTCAATTCTCTAATCACTGACAACGAAGCTATCACTTCAACTCTCGCATCATATTTTTTTCGCACTTTATCCTCCTTTTGTACTCTGACTCACTAGCCATAATAAGATCACTAAAACTAACAGATTAATCATTTTAAAGTCAAAAGTATTAGACTGTTAGCATGTGAAATATTAGGATACTATGTGATACTTTCAGGTACTAAACGATATTATAGACGATTAAAGATGATTTTCTGATATTTAACAGTGAGCATCACAAATTATCTAAAAATAACCATTAATCCCGTATAATAATTTAAGCTTTGAAGGCAGGACAGGTAAGGTGGGCCCACTTTTTTAAAGTGGACGAGCTTACGACCTGCTCCCTGTGGGAGAAGAGCTTATTCGCCTGCGTCTCAATGCTGGGAATGTGAGAAATTTGAAGCAGATCAAAGCGGCAGTTTTAGTAAATAGAGAGTTGCTACAATTCTATTGGGAACTTGGGGCAGATATTATTGATCAGCAAAAAGAGTCCACTCTGTCGTTAAATCGTGTTGAAGCTCGGTGATTATCGCAAATTCTTGCAAGTATGGAAAAGTTGGGCTGGGAGTTTACGTAATTGTGACGAGGAGGAAGGAAAAAAAATTCAAAGGTCTTCAAGCAAGAAGTAAGCAATCCGCAAAAATGAGTATGCAGTTACTTAGAAAGGTACGAATTTAGCTACGATAGATTTTTAGATGGGTATGGATAAAGTTTGTGAAATATTAACAAAAATATGATGTTTAATACCTTATATGAACCTATGTGCAGATATATCAAGATATGTTCTTGCTTTGAAATGAGTCTTGAAATAATAGGGTGGCTGCTAGGTTTTTACCTAGCCCATTATTTTATATTTAAGGGTAGGGTGAGGAATAATGAAAATTTGCAAGATCACAGTCGAAAACTTTCGTTTGTTAAAAGATTTTTCCATTGATTTAGAAGATGAACTTTCATTAGTTGTTGGAAAGAATAATGTAGGTAAAACTTCTTTGCTGACTGTATTAGAAAAATTTTTGGGTTCAAAGTCCAAAGGTAGTATAGCTTTTGATGATTTCAATATTGAGTTTAAAAATTATCTCTACAAATTAATAGAAGATAAAGATGCCAACATTGAAGAAGGGGAACAGTTGGGCATTAAGCTTAGACTTTATATTAAATACAATGAAGATGATGACCTATCAAATATAAGTTCTGTCTTAATGGATCTTGATCCAGAAAATAACTATGTTATTTTAGGTTTTGACTATTTGTTTAAGAATATTGCTTTGCAGCAAGCTAAACAGGATTTCGCTGTTTTTGTAGAAAAAAAAGGTGCGGAAAAAAAATGTGATCTAATACGTTTGTTTTTGAGTAAGAAATATTCAGATTATTTTGATTTAGATATAAAGTCTTTAGCCTATAACATTAAATCCTCTGCAATTAGCGAAGATGTTTTTATTAGCTTGCTTAAGGAGAATATTTCTTTAAAAAATATTTTGAATTTTCAATGTATTAGTGCCCGGAGAGATGTTTCTAATAAAGGGAATGAGGGTTCTCTTTCCTCGCAAACATCTGAAATTTATAGACGAATAGAATCAAGTGATGATCAAAGTAAGACTGTTGATGACTTTCAAGAGAAATTGGCTGAAACGGATTATGAGCTTACCGGGATTTATTCGAAGCTGTTTCAAGATGTAATTGAGAAGGTTCGTAAATTCGGAGGGATTGTAAGTGATGAGTCTGCCATAGAGATTGTCTCTACTTTGCAACATAGAGAGCTTTTAGCTGAAAATACTACTGTTACATATACTCATGGCGATGAGTCGTTGCCAGAGCACTATAACGGTCTTGGGTATATGAATTTGATAAGTATTATTTTTCAAATCGAAATTCTTGTAACAAAATTTAGGCGAAGCAAGAAGGAAAAGCCAGCTGATATTAATTTGCTATTTATTGAGGAGCCAGAAGCTCATACTCACCCGCAGATGCAGTACATATTTATTAAAAATATTAAGTCACTACTTGCAGAGGGCATTGTTCGTGAAGATGAGGATAATCGAAAGCTGCAGTATGTAATAAGTTCTCATTCATCTCATATTGTCTCTGAAAGTGATTTTAATGATATTAAATATTTAAAGAAAGAAACTTCTAATTCTGTGGTTGCAAGAAACTTAAGTGATTTAGAAAAGTATTACACGGAGAAAGGAGAAGAGAAACAATATCGATTTTTAAAGCAATATCTAACCCTCAATCGGGCTGAGTTATTTTTTGCAGATAAAGCAATTTTGATTGAAGGAGATACTGAAAGAATTCTACTTCCGGCAATGATGAAGAAACTTGATCAAGAAGAAAGTGAGAATGCACTACTGTCTCAAAATATTTCTATAGTTGAAGTTGGTGCTTATTCTCATATATTTGAAATTTTTATTGATTTTATAGGCATGAAAAAGTGCTTGATAATTACAGATGTTGATAGCTGTTTGATGGATCCTCAGTTTGAAGATGATGAAAAAAAGGTTCCAAAAAATAACGCAGAAGGGACACAAAAGACGGTAGTTAAAGCCTGCCCTGTGCTACATCCCGAGGCTTCTATTACATCTAATTATTCTTTACTTCATTTTCATAATGTTTTGAGAGAGGGGAGTTTAGATTATTTCAAAAAACTTCCATTGGAGGAAAAGGTTCTCAATGTAAAAGATGGCGCTAGAGTTTCTGATATTGATGGTAATATTTTGCTTGTATATCAAACAGAGAGTGATGGATATTATCCTCGAAGTTTTGAAGACGCTTTTTTTCATATAAATATGGATTTCTTGCAGGATGATAAAAATGATTTTGAGTCTCTTACAAAGAAGTGGTTTAAGGACTTTTGTTCTGGGAAGATTGATTCATATTGCCTTGCTGAAAAAGGGGTAATTAAAAAGCCCTCACTGGCAATAGAAATCCTTTTAAATAGCAATAACGATGAAGCTGAAAATCAATTTAGCAATTGGAAAATTCCTATTTACATTCGGGAAGGTTTAGAATGGCTTCGCAAGTAAAAGAACCAATCGACGATTTTAAGCAAATCATGGAGCATATTGCTCAGGATAATAATTTTCTGCTGAGCGGTGGAGCTGGGAGTGGTAAAACCTATTCGTTGGTTCAAGTAATAAAAAGGGTTTTAGAAATATTTCCTACTAAGACTGTTGCTTGTATGACTTACACCAATGCAGCCGTTCGAGAAATTAAAGATAGGGTTGGGCACTCCAATCTACATGTTTCAACTATACATGAGTTTTTGTGGAGTAATATTAAACACTTTCAGAAAGAGCTCAAAGCTACGTTAGTTTTACTTGTTAATGATGAGGAGTGTCATCAAATTAAAGCTATCGGCCCCACACCATTGTCAGATGACTATTTCGATCAATGTGATGATGGCATTCAGTACAAAGAGTTTGTTAAAATAGGGAATGGAATTATATCTCATGATGAGCTTCTTATTGTCGCTAATAAAATGTTTAGTTCTTACCCCCTCTTATGCGGTATAGTTAAAGATAAATATTCATTCATATTTGTTGATGAGTATCAAGATACGCAGCAAGGAGTTGTAGAAATACTGCTTGAACATTTAGATAATAGTCCTAAAAAATGTGTTCGTGGTTTTTTTGGGGATGCCATGCAGTCAATTTACACTGGGCGTGGAACAATTCTAGATGTCTATAAAGACAATGGTAAACTTTATGAAGTTAAGAAAGAACAAAATAGACGCAATCCTCAGTTCGTCATCGAACTCGCAAACAAGTTAAGAACCGACGGATTAGTGCAACGCCCGTCAAATGATTTAACAGCTCCTAATATGACCCATGATGGAAATGTTAAGTCTGGAAAAATTAGTTTTCTTTATTCTGCAGATGAAATTGCTGGTCTTGAAAAAACTAAAAATTATTTAGGGTGGATTTTTTCAGATGTTGAACAAACAAAGGAGCTGAACTTAACTCATAACTTGATGGCTACTAAAGCAGGTTTTCGATCTTTGATGGACATTTATAATGGGGATAAAATTTTGGCTTACTGTAAAAGAGTCAAAGATTATATTAAGAAAAATTCAATTGGAGATGATTTTTCGGGAAAGACTTTTCAGGAGGTTGTTGAATTTTTGCTTCCTATTGGAAAAAAAGCTGTTTTACCTACTAAAACTATGAAAGTTTTCATCGATGGCAATGTAGATCTTTACCAAACCGCAATGGACTTAGATTTTTATATCATTTCAAGTCTGTATGTGGATAAAGATCAGCTCTTAGATGATAAAAAGCAAGATCCCGTTGATGAGGCTAAGAAGGGGTCTAAAAGAGATGATTTGATTCGACATTTGTTCAGATTACAGCACAATATTCATTTATACCAAACTGGGCAGTATAACTATTTTATCCACGCTACAGATTATAAGAAAAAGTTGATCTCTGTCTCTGCCAAAAAAGAGCTGAAAGCTAATATGGATAGTCTCATTGAGGTTGGAGAAAAAACTATTGAAATGGTTATAGATGAAGCCGATTCGAATGGAATATGTAAAAAAGACGATCGATTAGAAAAATTTATTTCTAGTAAATCATATTTGTATAACCGGGTTAAAAGTGTCAGATTTTCAGAATTTCAAAAACTATATGAATATCTTGAAGGTTATACCCCATATTCAACACAGCATAAAACAAAAGGAACTGAATTTGAGAACGTGCTAGTTGTATTGGATAATGGGAAATGGAACGATTATAATTTTGAGCAACTTTTTGATAATTCCGCTGGTCGTACTGCAAGTGTTTTAGAGCGAACACAAAAGATTTTTTATGTTTGTTGTACGAGGGCAAAAGAGAATTTGGCAGTTTATTTTCATTCTCCCTCTGAAGCTGTTGTCAATCAGGCTAAGGTTTGGTTCGGAGAGGACAATGTGATTAATCTTGATACTGGGGTAAAGGAGCTGTAATTCTATGATAGTTCCAGATATTTTATACAAGTATACAACTGCTTCCACTGCTAAAATAGTATTAGAGAGCAGTCGGCTTAGATGGTCTAGTTTAGGGTACTTTAATGACCCGAATGAATTTCAAAGACTTCCTGTTTTTGATCCTGATATAGACGAGTGCTATGAAGAGTATATACAGTTGATTGTAAAAATTGCTTTATGTGAGGATCGTCCTACTAACTGGGATCAGTTTAATCCTCTGACAGTTCTTTTAATAGAAATGTTAAAGGCTGCTTTGCTAAAAGGGGTGACTCCAGAATCTCTTCAGGCTGAGTTGGTGTCGGTTCCTCAAAAAAAAGTAAATTATGAGTTGATTCGTGAGTATGTTGACAATGTTGATACAAAATCGGCGAGAGTTTTTTGCCTTACAACAGAATATTCCAACAATGTTATGTGGGCTAGCTATGCTCAAGGGCATACAGGGTGTGTTCTGGGATTTAGGCATCTTGTCGAGAAGAACACTCCGTTTCTTGCTGCAAACCCCATAGACTACACAAAGGGTCCTCCTACTCTAGATTCTGGATTGGATTTTTTGCTGTATAAGCCAACTGCTGAACTTCGTAAAAAAATACATCTCGCTATCTGCTATAGTAAAGATGAGGAATGGGCTTATGAAGAAGAGTGGCGAGTCATTACATGGCGGGAGGAAGAAGGTGAGCGAGATTACGGCGATTATACGTTTTATGAAGAGGAACTTGAGTCTGTTACACTAGGATCTAGTATGGATCATGACGAATCTGTTGAGATTATTGACCTGGTTCGTTCGCGATATGAAAGGTGTAGTGTTTATAGGATGGAGCATATTAAGGGCCGATCTGTTAGAAATCTGGTTTATGATGCTGAGTAATTTAACAATTTTAAGCCCCTGAATTGGTATATAAATTTTTTATACACTTGAGTTTGACTTCTCAGAGTTGTTTGTAGGGATTTTTTTTAGATCACGCCACAGAACAATCCGTCCCAACAGGAGTAACTCCGGACAAATCAACCTTGCTGCGAACCTTGCCAAGGTCATAGTTGGCCTGCATAGCCAGCCAGCTTTCAGGGGTACGTCCGAGGGCTTTTGAAAGCCGCAGCGCCATTTCAGGTGACACCGCACTCTTGCCATTCAGAACACGTGTGAGGGTAGAGGGAGCAACCCCGAGCATTTTTGCAAGCTTGCGACAGCTTAGAGCGTACTCTTCCATATACACGGAGCTGATAAGCTCGCCGGGGTGCGGGGGATTGTACATAGTCATTAGTGATAATCCTCGTAGTTTAAAATGTAACCATTTCCGTCTCGGAATTCAAAGGTCAGCCGCCAATTGCCATTGACGGTTATTGACCATAGATCCGCACGGCTTCCTTTAAGTTTGTGCAGCCGGAATCCGGGAAGGTTCACGTCCTCCACTTCCTGAGCCGTATCAATGACCGAAAGTTGGATTCTGAGCCGCTTGGAATGCTTGGCCTGTACTCCGGCTGTTGAGCCGGTGCGGAAAAATTTTTCCAGACCTTTGTGCTTAAATGTTTTGATCATTGTTCTTCATTTGTATGTTGCGCACTGCGCAACGTTTTGTCAAGGGGAGCCGAGGGATATTAATTTTCTAACACAGCCATCGCAGCTCTTAAATTGTCCGGCGCAAGGTGCGCATACCGCTCCGTCATTGCCAGAGTCGAGTGGCCCATGAGTTTCGCCACCGTGTAGAGTGGAGTTCCCCGTTGAACCAGCCAGCTTGCGAAGGTGTGGCGTAGGGTATGGAAAACTACTTTTTGCCTTCTGTTGCACTAAATACTGGTTTCTGGCTCGGATCTATCTGCTTTCTGAGCTCTCGAAGTTCTTTTTTTACCTGCTTTGTCATAAATGCATGACGTGAAAGACCATTTTTTGAGTCTCGGATTAGGATCATGCTTTCAGCAAAGTTCAGATCCTTCCACTCTAGGTTGATAATCTCTCCTGCCCGCAGGCCGCCATATAGAGAAACAAGCGCGATAATGTATGGTAGAGCATGTTTGTCTTTTAGTATTTCAAGTAGTTGTTCAGCTTCATCTTCTGACAGGAAGCGTGTTCGCCGGTTGTCCATTTTAGGCATTTTGATTTTTTTGACTGGATTATCGCCTTTAAAGATGTCTTGCTTCTTGGCAACATTATATACCTGTCGCACAGTAGCCAACACATATTGTATTGAGCGTGGGCTGAGATTTTTTTCTGCCATATTGGATTTTATTCGTAACCGTCCAGACGGCTGCACCTTACAACGGGGATTGAATATGCTATATTGCTTTGTCTTTTGGCATTTCCCATG
>NZ_JAEINN010000042.1 GCF_016342405.1 Maridesulfovibrio ferrireducens
CCATGGGAAATGCCAAAAGACAAAGCAATATAGCATATTCAATCCCCGTTGTAAGGTGCAGCCGTCTGGACGGTTACAAAGCAACAGGAGAACTAGAAGTAAAACCCATAGTTCTTGGAACAGCTATTAGTACTAAACCACCGATATATCGAAAAAAGGATCTAAAAAAATTATTACCCAATACGGGTAAGACATTAAAAAATCTAACGATATTCGAGAACACTCTTTTCTTGTCTGAAATACAAAAAAAAGAAGAGCTTCTACATCAGTTAACTTTAAAAAAACCATGGAAAAAAATCGACAGCATTATTTTACAACTAGAAGAGTTCTCTGGAACAAAGGACATTCTTAATGCAAATGAAAAATTTATGAGTCTACTTAACCAGCTAGAAAACATCCAAGAAATACTCCAAATAAAAGAACAGATTCAAAAACATGAGGATACGTGCTCTTTTTCATCTCTTGATTACTGGCAAGTTAAGAGCACTGCATAACTTCCACTTGAACAAGCAATTTTCTTGTTTTCAAGAAAAAAGCAAAATCATAGAGTTGATCTAGTCTTCTCTTTGTCCTTTTTCCCTCAAAATCGGCTATTTTTGCCGATTTTGAGGGAAAAAAGACGCACCTATCCTGTCAACACACCATCCTGACTGCTTTTTTTATATTGAATGCCATGGCGACTAAATTAAATTCAGCCTCAACTTTTTCTATTCCGACATACCGAGATCTATCAAACCTGAAATGTTGTTTTAAGGTTCCGAAACTACGTTCGACAATGTAGCGCACTGAGCTGATTCCTCGATTGATCATTTTTTCAAGTTCACTCAGTTTACGATTCTTTTGATTGCGAAACATAATGCCGTCTTGAAGATTGTTATCGATTAGATGCGTACGATTTTTTTGGCTTGTATACCCTTTATCTGCGAAAACAGGGGCATTATCAGGAAGGTTCAACTTGTTAACTAGGTCTGTAAATTGCCCCGTATCTGAATAGTTTGCAGGAGTCATGATTCCTCCGAGAATAAATCCACACTCAGCGTCAGTTCCCATATGAACTTTAAATCCATAATGAAATTTACCGGCTTTTTTCAGCCATGCTGCGCCTGTGTCATCGGAGTAACTGACTTCATATTTGGGAACGTCTTCGTTTCTGTCTTCGGAAACTATTTCAGTATCAATTGTTTTCCTCGGCCTGCGGGATGAACCGATCACACTAGCATCTACGATACTTCCATTGCGGACTAAAAGCTGTTTTTCTTCCAGCTGTTCGTTTAGTAAAAATAACAATTTTTCGTAAATATTAAGGATAATAAGTCCGTTCCTGAATCGACAAATGGTTGTTGAATCAGGAATTTCATCTTCAATGGACATATCGAGAAAACGAACAAATGAAAGCCGATCACAAATTGCAAATTCGACAGCTTCATCGCTTAAATTATACCATTTTTGCAATAGTAAAATCTTAAACATAAACATTTCCGGATAAGCCGGAGAGCCTACGACATTGGCCTTGCGTTTAATTTTCAACTTTAAAAACCGTGCAATTGGTCTCCAGTCAATAATTTCATTAACATCATCCAAAAAGCTTCTTTTCGTCCGCCTTCTAGAAATAAAGAAATCACCAAGTCCCTGTTTCTCTTTTTTGCGCAAAGTCATATCAAATCTCCCTCATGATCTAAGGAGATTTTACTAAATATTGCAGTGGATTAAAAGAAAAAATACACTTTTACCGTGCAGTGATCTTAAGTTGCAACAGTTCTTAAAGAGGGAATGCCGAAGATAAAAAAATATTCTGAATATAAAAGATACAAAAAAGTCAAAGCAAAGTACAAAGAACTGCTGGAGAGAGCTAACTGCTCTTCCTGCAATCACACAATTAGTCTTTCTGAAACACGGAAAAAACTAACATTTACCCCGCCAAAAGTTGACAAACTGTCGAATGGAGAAAGAGACTTATTAACATTCATAGCGAAATGCGGTGAAATTGAGCTAAAACAAACGCAGGAAAACTCTTTTATTATAATTGATGAAATATTTTATTTTTTTGAATGCAACTTGCTCTACTGCCAGTACTTACTATCACAATTTGTTGACCAAGCGCGAAAAGAAGGAAAAAAAATTTATCCAATAATTTTAACTCACCTTGATCCGCATATCATGAAAAACACATATTTCCCTTTCAAGACAAAGGCATGCAAAATACACTACCTCACTTCTGCAAGGACTAATCATACACAATTTGAAAATATTATCGCAAACCGTGATTATGAGAAGATAAGAGAAGCAATTTCAAAAAATTTTCTTCATTATCACCCCGAGCCTTGCAACTTAGCAACAGAATTTCAAGAAGTTCAACTCGCACAAAAACTATCTTCTTCTCATTTGTTTCATGATCACGCTCGGCAAGAACTTATAAAATATAAAAACAATGAGACCTATGACCCGATTGCGATATGTGTCGCTATTCGCATAGAAATCGAAAAATTCATTGCACACGAACTTGAATCTCTCCAAGAATCATTCTCTTTATCTGATACACATAAAACTATAGAAAAAATAAAAAAAGCTGAAGAATTCGGGATTTCAATACCAGAGTCGGCTAAAATACTTGGACTTATTTACAATGACGCATTACATGGCACAGACAAACAAGATAGCATTCATATGAAAATGTCACATGTAGCAATTAAACAACTAATTTTAAGGCTTGTAGAAGATCTTAAAATTGATGAATAAAAAAACTAAGTAAATTTGCACCCAAAGACAGCCTTACGCTTTACGTGAAAAGTGACCGATCATGAACTTTTCTCAACTCGTTCGCGTTTTCATTTAAAAAGTAACTGAACGTGAACTTTTCTTGACTTATTCTTATCTATAGCTAAAAAGTGACTGAACGTGAACTTTTACTTTAAAGGTAGTCAGTATGCAAAAAATTTCATCCCCTAAAGAACTTGGTAATTTTATCCGAAATTTTAGAAAAAAAGAAGGACTGACTCAAGAAGAATTGACGGATCTTGTTTTTGCGAGCAGACGATTCCTTATTGATCTTGAACGAGGCAAAGAAACTGCACAAATCGGTAAAATATTTACTATATTTGAAGGCCTAGGCATAACAATGCACCTTAGCACACGCAAGGACGATGGTGCTTAAAATGCAGCTTTTTATATATGATGCTGAAAACTTAGTAGGTACACTTACTTGCCCTTCTACAGTTGCGAACTGGAGCTTTACATATAGCAACGAATGGCTGGACTCAGTAAAAAAATATGCACTCTCATGCTCAATCCCATTACAAACGGAGCCCTTCCCACATGATATTGTGCATAATTATTTTAGCAATCTACTACCTGAATCGAGTATCAGGACAGTCATTGCACAACGGTTAGGTGTTTCAGAAGGCAACAGCCGAGCTTTGCTTGAATCTCTTGGTGGAGAATGTGCAGGACGAATTTCTTTGTACACAGAAAAACAGATGATGACAGTTTCACAACACCCCACATATAAACAGCTTACACCAGAAGAATTTGTTGAACTGATAAATGAACTTCCTAACCGCCCTTTCTTGGTAGAACAGGAAGGCGTCCGCCTTTCTCTTGCCGGTGCGCAACAAAAACTCCCCATATATTATGATGGAAAAAACATTGCTATCCCACAAGGCAATTCACCAAGTACCCATATAGTTAAGCCTCCGATGTCTGATTACCCCGACACTGTATCCAATGAACTTTTCTGCATGCTCTTAGCAAAAAACATGAAATTCAACGTACCAGAGGTCTTGCCACTTCCTTTTGCTAATTCCTTTCTCTTCTGCATAGTTCGCTATGACAGAGTTCCGCAAAAAAAAGGCATATTACAACGATTACATCAGGAAGATTTTTGCCAAGCTTTAGGGCTATCACCCCACCAAAAATATGAAGCCGACGGAGGCGTAACGACAAAACAATGTTTCCAACTTCTACAAACGCATTCAAGCCATCCCGCAAAAAATCGTCTCGCTCTTTTACGAATGGCAATCTTTAATTACTGCATTGGTAACATGGATGCACATGGGAAAAATTTCTCTCTACTATACACTAACGCGACTCCCGAGCTCGCTCCATTTTACGACCTGCTTTCTACAGTCATTTATGAAAACACCAGCAAACGTCTTGCCATGAAAATAGGCAAAGAAAACCGTCCAGATTGGGTACAGGCTCGCCATTGGGAACGATTTGCTCATGAGATAGGCATACCATTTAAAACAGTAAAAAAACACTGTCTGCAAATAGCAAAGAGTTTGCCACAAACAGCAAAACAAACAAGACTAGAAATTCAAAATAAGTGGGGTGTGATTTACCGTGAACAGGAATGTATTATAAAAATTATAGAACACATTAACATGCGTGCGGCCATGCTGACAGGGCGTCTAACAGATTAATTTTATCCTCAACACTTAAAAAGCTAAGTAAAAAAGTCGAATGGAGTGCAAATCAAAAAATAAAGAATACAGCTTAATACTTAGTCTTCACTACGGTAGCCCAGTACCCCGTGTGGACCATTTTGAACACGACAACAGCATCAATTTGCCCAAAAAAGGCTATATCAGGGACCATCTATGTCAATTCTGCTGTACCAAAATTTAGAAAATTCAAGCGAATCTTTTCCAGCAAGACAAATTTAAGAACACACTTGACGCGCCTCTTCATGTTCAATATATTACCCCTTATCAAGATATAAACTCATTTTATTAACCGCAAATAAATATATGCCAAAAAAGTCCTTCGCAAACACATCTCTTTCACCCAAGACAATTTCCACGCTGAAAATATTGGGTGAAAATATAAAAACAGCCCGCCTCCGTCGAAATGTCACTCTAGCGGAAATGGCTGAACGAACTTTCATGACGCGCAACAGACTGCGAAAAGTTGAACGCGGAGATCCGACCGTTGGGCTTGGAGCTTTAGCGCAGGTATTGGAATATTTAGAATTAAGCGACCAGCTCCTCCTTATAGCCAAACCCGAAACAGACGAACTGGGTAAAGCCCTTGAACAGAGAAATAGAAAAAAACGGGCATCTAAAAAACAACTCCCTGATACAGATCTAGATTTTTAAACTGGAGTTAATTGTGAGCATTGACAGCACTTATGTATACATCCATATCAACGGCGAGTTTGTACCTGTCGGAATTTTAAAGATCACTCACAATGATCAGTCTCATTTCTCTGAGTTCAATTATGGTCGTAAATATCTGACTCGAAATGATGCTATCCCCGTAGACCCTATTCAACTACCTTTGACTGCCCAGAAATTTCAAACTCAAGGTATATTCGGAGCATTTCAAGACGCCATGCCAGACGGCTGGGGAACACACCTCCTCGACAGAGCTGCTGAAGAATTCGGTTATAAACCTAAAGAAATAGATTACCTTACCGTTCTTGATCAAGACAACAGAACCGGAGCCCTCGCATTTGGTCCTGACCTGAACGGGCCACAGGCATATACTCCCAAATGGAGACCACAGATAATTCCGGGAGAATCTCTTAATTTGACTGAGATGCTGGAAACTGCTGATAAGATTTTCAATGATGATGAATTAAATCCGAACCAAAAAAGATTCCTGATTAGGGGGTCTTCAGTGGGAGGAGCGCAACCCAAAGCTGCAGTTGATTATGAAGGAAGAAAATGGATTGCTAAATTTTCAAGAGAATTAGAGTTCTGGCCGACCTGTCGCATAGAACTTGCAGCCATGCGTATGGCTGCTCAATGTTCTATAAGAGTTCCTCAATGTAAAATTATTGAAATTAACAAGCGCGACATCTTTTTAATTGAAAGGTTTGACCGCAAAACGGACAATAGCAGAATCCATTTTATATCAGCAATGACACTTACCGGGGCTAAATCTATGACAGAAGGGACATACGGAGACATAGCCCGTGCCATGCGCAAATACATCGCAATTAAATATCTTGATAAAGATCTTGAAGAGATGTTCAGAAGAATGGTCTTTAATATTTTGTGTAACAACCACGATGACCATTTAAAAAATCATGGATTTCTTTATGATTCTCAATCTGGAATGTGGCGTCTTTCCCCTGCCTACGACATCGTCCCACAGCCGCAAATGCGCTCAGATGATAAAAGCTATCTGACACTTGCCATAGGATCTCAAGGACATCTGGCAACGTTAGAAAACGCCCTTTCCCGCTGTGAAGATTTTAGACTGCAAAGAAATAAGGGCACAACAATTGTCGAGCAAATGGCTAAATATGTAAAAGAAAATTGGAAAAATGAAAATATTAAAGCCGGGGTTTCAAAAACCAAAATTTATAGCGTTCAGCAAGCATACAAAGCTGCGGAGATTTAAAATAATAAAGAGAAAACCCTTTACTTCTTTACTTCATACTTTGACCAAAAACTGTACTTACGACCATGGGCCTGACGAATTATATCTTTAAAGATATTGTGAGGATCGAAACCTTTCCAATCGGAAATAATGCCCCCCAAAAGGTCGATTTTCTTTAGATAGCGGACGCCATGCGAGTAAGCTTTGCTATAACCACGCTCCAAAATTGAAATAAGCAAGCTGCGGTAAAGTAAGCTAGCGACAAGGTATCTATTTTCAGCTTCCATTGATTCAGCCAGGGAAAGCAAACTACCATAAAATTGTCCGTCAAGCTGACTGGCCCGCTTGAGCAAGTATTCTTCCGCATCATCAATCTTCCCGATCGAAATAAGAAACTCAGCATCTGAATCTAAGAATTCAGAATTTTGCAATATATTTTGAACTTCAGCGGCAACGACTTCACCCCGATTATCATTTCCCATAACATCCAGAAGTTCCTGTAAAGTCTCAACAGAATGATACGACCTAAATTTTTGATAAAGCAATTCAATCAATTGCTTCGTGTTGCCTTGTTTTCTAAAAATTTCAGCCAATAATTGCTCACGTTCATATCCTTTAAAATTTTCGCCTTCAGGTATTTTCTTCAACCAAGAATGAGCCACTTCGACATTCCCGCATTCAAGATAAACTCTGGCAATATCAACATATGCAGCAGTAGACAGCTCTCCCCATGAAGCAATCCGGGTTTTCTCAAACAGTTCGGCATCCTTGATCTGCCTAGCTAAAACTTCAATCAGTCCCAAATGATGCCTTCTTGAAAATGCCTCCTTTTCGTCATCTGCCCGCTTTTGAAACACTGATATCATTGAACGGATAACCGATTCAGGCAAAAACTTTCCGGCACTGCCGACAAGTATATCCCGCACGCCAAAATCATCCTTTAGATTAAGCTCAAGCAGAATATTCGCAACAACCTCTTTGTCAGGACAGCGGTCAGCATATTTCCAAAACAACTCATTTGCATCAACACGAAAAACATCTCCCACATAACCGCTGGAATCATCACAACTATTCAAAATACTTTCATCCGCCTCATAAAATTCAGCGACAAGGCTGACACCAGTACAAGGATCGGTAACCCCTGCTTTTAAATCATCCAACAACGCGCAAAGTTCCCGAGCAAAGCCCAGAGCAGCTTTCCATGAGACAAAATCACCTGATTTTCTTAGGCTGGATAACTTATACTTAAACCTCTGAACACTCTCTGTGGGCGTAGCGATCAGCCTTTCAACCAAGCCATCCGCAGTTTCAGAGTAAACGGCAAGATCCAGCAATGCATCCACGAGAACTTCCGGTCCCAGATTTAATAATTTTTGTTTGCGAGAAGCACTCATAAAAATGACACCTTGCTTGTGGCTAAGCAGATGTGGGGTTTCGGAGTAAAAGTTTTATTTAGAAATGACGTCATGGAATTATTTAAACAGAAAAAGGTTGATAATCAACCATATACGAGCACTTAAAAACCGGACCGCTTTTATGAACAAACGACAAGTACCCCTGCCACACTTTATGGGCAGTTAGTTTAACCCAAAAAACTTTTTTAATACTAACAGCTTGAATATTTACACCTAAATACATACCAACTGTATTAAATTTCTTTTTTCCAAACTAACAAGTGTCCTTAGTTTTAAAAAAAGCCCTTCAATACATCATGAGTGACACAAGAGGAATAAAAATAAACCAAATCATGCAAGCATGGCCCAACGCCACTATATGCGGGACTGTTTATAAAACCGAGTATGTTGCTTTGCAACCTGAAGTTGAACGCCACTTTGAAAGTAACCGTCCAGACGGCTGCACCTTACAACGGGGATTGAATATGCTATATTGCTTTGTCTTTTGGCATTTCC
>NZ_JAEINN010000043.1 GCF_016342405.1 Maridesulfovibrio ferrireducens
GGAGAAGCTGTAAAGTTAACGCAGCTTATCCTTTATGCAAAGTTCATTAGAGTTGCACTTGCGAGTTGAATTCAGGTATCTTTTAAATAAGTCTTTTATTTAAGATGTTTATTATCATTTCTGAAATTAAACTGAGGCAACAGGTTGCCATTGTCGAGAAGCGGCATTATCAGTATTGAGCGTCGGTTACATATATGTTCCCGAATTTGTTGAATCAGTCATAATAATGCTCGAAGGATATACATATGAATTTTGAAAACGGCTATGCAATCGGAATTGATACAGGCGGAACATACACTGATACTGTTGTGGTCAAGTGTGCGGATTTAAGTGTTGTTGCTACTGCTAAATCACCAACCACTCATCATGATTTAAGCCTCGGTCTGGCTGCATCTCTGGATGAAGCATTAAAGAATAGCAAGGTCGATCCTTCGGAAGTGAACCTTGTTTCAGTCTCAACAACTCTTGCTACAAACGCCGTTGTGGAAAATAAGGGTGCCAGAGTCGGACTGTTTATGATTGGCTCTTCGAAGGCGATAAAGCTTCCGGTTGTTACAGCTCGCTATGTTAAAGGCGGGCACAAAGTCACGGGAGCTGAGGTCGATCCGATTGATATCGAATCTCTTGTTGACGGTGTAATGAATATGAAAGGGCATGTGGACAGTTACGCTGTATGCTCTGCCATGAGTATTAAAAATCCCGCTCATGAAAATATTGCAGAAAAAGCTATTTCGCTCACTGACCCCAAGCCTGTTTTTTGTTCGCACAGAATAAGCACCAAGGCTGGGCAGATGGAACGTGCGGCAACAGCTGTGCTGAATGCGCGTCTCATGCCTGTTATGGATGAATTTCTTAAGGGTGTAAGTTCAGTACTTGATGAACGCAATCTCGGCGGTTCAGTTGTTGTTATTCGCGGAAACGCAACTTCTATGAATATGGAAAATGCCATCGAACGCGCTGCGGATACTTTTGCAAGTGGTCCGGCATCTACAGCTTATTACGGATGTATATATTCCCCTGCAAAGGACGCCTTGATTGTTGATGTGGGCGGAACCACTACCGATGTTACTTTAATTAGAAACTCAAAGCCGACCATTCAGGAAAGCGGTAGTATCATCGGCGATTGGGAAACTCATGTTGAAGCCGTGGAAATGTTTACTGTGGGTGTCGGTGGAGACAGTTTCTCGCGTATAACCCGTTCCGGTAAGCTTGAAATCGGGCCCGGCAGAGTTGTTCCTTTATGTATGGCGGGCAATATTCCGCTTCCTGAAAACTGGATAGGCACAGAAAATGATTCCCGTTTGATTAAGATTGGACCGGCTGCTTCTGAAACTTCTGATGATGCAATTCTCACATATCTTTTAGAAAATGGACCGTCTACTTTCGGGCAACTTATGCAGGGACTTGATCTAGGTGAAATTTCACTTGGAACTAAGGTTGAAAAGCTTGTGCGGAGCCAGTTGCTTGATGAAGTAGGTTTTACTCCTACTGATGCTTTGCATGTTCTCGGTAAAGTTGAAATCGGTAACCGTGAAATGTCTATTTCTGCTGCTAAGGTTCTGGGCGCTGTATTTGAAATCAGTAGTGATGAATTTGCAGAAAAAGTTTTAGACGACACTCGCATTAAGATTGAAAATGCAATGCTTGAACATATTGTGCGTAAAGAAATCGGTGGTAATATGGCCGGAATTGTTGCCGGACGTTCTGCCAGCAATCTGGTCAGCTTTGATGTGTCGCTTAATCTTCCGATTATCGGAATTGGTGCGGCGGCTGATTGTCTTTTGTCTGAAGTTGCTGAAAAATTACATACGGAAGCTGTTTTTCCTGAGCATCACGAGGTCGGAAACGCTCTCGGTGCGGTAAGAATGGCTCTTGATAATATGAACAAGGAGAATGAGTAATGTATAATCGTCAACCTTCCTCTTGGGAATACTGCCTTGAAGCGGCAAGTGAAAATATTGAAACCGAAGTTGTCCACGGTTGGATTTTCAAAGATGGCAAGTGGTTTACCCATGCATGGTGCGAATTCGCTGATAAAGTTATCGATTTGACTGAATCGACTCATTCTATGTCTAAGCCTGATTATTACGAGAGGCATATGGTGAGTGCTCAGCGTTGCAGGAGATATTCCCGCATAGAGTTTTTCACACTGGTCGGAGATGAAAAACATTTCGGACCTTATGATACAGAATTATTTTTTGCTGAAACCTCTGATGAAGATCCGCTTGATGTGATTGAGGCAAATAAAGCTGAATAAGGTCGAATCGGACCAACTCGCTCCAAGTAAGGATGGGCAGGTGTGAGCATTGCTATTCCCGGTGTTTTTATAACTGGAACAGGAACAGATGTCGGTAAAACCGTAGTTACTGCCGGACTTGCAAGGTTGTTGCAAAATGCGGGATATAAAGTTTTACCCGTGAAACCTGTGCAGTCCGGTGGAATTAAGACTTCAAATGAAAAGCTGGATTCTCCCGACGGTGACGTTTATAAAAGCGCCGGAGCCGTATGGGAGATTGATAAGCAGTGCCCGTACATATTTGAACCTGCCTGTTCTCCGCATCTTGCGGCGCGTTTGTCCGGTGTTGAGCTTGAAGTCGGGATTATTGCTGAAAAAGTAAAGTCACTTGAAGGTCAAGGAACATTGCTTGTTGAAGGTGCCGGCGGAGTGCTGGTTCCTTTGAATGGGGAATGTACCATGCTGGACCTTATGAAAGAACTTTCATATCCTGTCTTGCTTGTTGCCGGAAATAAGCTGGGCACGATTAACGATACTTTACTTTCCCTCACTGTATTAAAGCAGACCGGAATCAATGTTGCCGGTGTGATAATGACTTCCAGCGCCGGACCTGAGCCTTCAGAATTTGGTATGGCGGTCGATAATATCCGTTTTATTGAAGATTTTTCAGGAGTTAAGGTGCTTGCCTCGATTCCATATATTTCAAATTGGAATCCTGATGAACTTCGTTGCTGGGCGGAAGTTGATCGTGCGTTGGCAAAAATTGACCTGAATTCACTCGCGAATAATTAATATCTCATATCTCAATAACCGAAATAGCCTGATTAAAGAGTGCTGATGAGTAATATCGAATCTATGCTTGCCTTTGATCGTGAACATCTTTGGCATCCCTACACTTCCGCTGTTAATCCCTTGACCGTTTATCCTGTCGCTAAAACCGACGGTGTTAAAATAATTCTTGAAGACGGCAGAGAGCTGATTGATGGCATGGCGTCATGGTGGTGCGCTATTCACGGATATAATAATCCCGCACTCAATAAGGCGCTTTGCGATCAGGTGCAGAAAATGCCTCATGTCATGTTCGGTGGGCTTACCCATGAACCGGCTGTGTCACTTGCCCGCAAGCTGATTGATCTTTCTCCGCCCCCGCTCCAACATGTTTTTTTCGCTGATTCAGGTTCGGTGTCTGTCGAAGTGGCTCTTAAAATGGCTATTCAGTATTATCAGGCTGTCGGAAAACCTGAAAAGAATAGAATTATGACTATCCGTAACGGATATCACGGGGACACATTAGGAGCCATGTCCGTATGTGATCCTGTAAATGGAATGCATTCACTCTTTGAGGCAGTTCTTCCTAAACATATTTTTGCCGAAGCCCCATGTTGCGGTTATGACGACGGCTGTACGGATGCTGATTTTGCGGATTTTAAAAGCAAAATCGAAAATCACGCGCATGAACTTGCTGCTGTTATTCTTGAACCTGTTGTGCAGGGTGCAGGGGGAATGCGTTTTTATTCTCCGGATTATCTTAAACGAGTCCGTCAGGCGTGTGATGAGCATGATGTCCTGCTGATTTGTGATGAGATTGCAACGGGATTTTGTCGTGCAGGCGCAATGTTTGCCAGTGAACTTGCCGGAATTTGTCCTGATATAATGTGCGTGGGTAAGGCCATTACCGGCGGTTATATGACTCTTGCGGCAACTCTTGCCACTGCTAAGGTTGCAGAAGGAATTTCTTCAGACGGCGGTGTATTTATGCACGGGCCGACTTTTATGGCTAACCCGCTTGCTTGCACGGTTGCTAACGCTTCGCTTGATTTGCTTGTCGAAAGCAACTGGCAGGAACGTATCCCTCAGATTACCAAAATGCTTAGAGCCGGATTCACGCCTTGTGAAAACCTTTCAACGGTTGCTGAGGTGCGCTGTCTTGGAGCCATCGGCGTTGTTGAGATGAAAAATACTGTGGATATGGATTCCATACAGCTTGAATTTGTGAAGCGTGGAGTGTGGGTTAGACCTTTCGGAAAGTTAATTTACGTTATGCCGCCTTATGTCATTTCCAACCTTGAGCTTGAAGCTCTCACTTCCGCTATTTGCGAAGTGGTAAGTTTGCAGAGGTAATATCGATGGACAGACAGGAAAAACAAATTTTGTGGAACTGTGTTCGTGCCGGTAAAGCAGTTGATAAGCATATCGCGATTGCAATACTCAGAGCTTCGCATGGTGAACTTGCGGAGATTCTTCACGCTGCTCACCATGTTACTTCTTTGCGTTTCGGGCGGGAAGTCAGTTTATGTTCCATAGCGAATGTGCGTAGCGGAAACTGTTCAGAAGACTGTTCTTTCTGTGCTCAATCCAGCCACTTTAAGGGTGTACCAGCTCCGAAATATCCGTTGATGTCTGTAGATGAAATTAGAGAGTGCGCGGAGAAAGGCGGGCAGGCTCCTGTTGAATATTTTAGTTATGTAACTAGCGGCAGAGCTCTTGAAGGGAAGTCTTTGAGCCGAGTTTGCGAAGCTGTTGCGGGAATGGTCCCGTCAAAGAATTTCTCCAAGCATTGCGCGTCGCTTGGTTGTCTCAGCTTTGAATCTTTAAAAAAACTTAAAGATTCAGGGGTAACTCGCTACCATCATAATCTTGAGACTTCAGAAAGTTTTTTCCCTTCAGTATGCACCACTCATTCTTACGCTGAAAGAATCAGAACGGTGCGTGATGCAAAAAAAGCAGGACTTGAAGTGTGTTGCGGTGGACTTTTAGGACTTGGTGAGAGCTTTGAGCAGAGAGTCGAGCTTGCTTTGGCTATTGCTGCTGAAAAAGTTGATTCGATTCCGCTTAATTTCTTAGTCCCTATTCCCGGAACTCCCATGGAAGACCGCCCACAGCTTGAGCCTCTTGAAATTTTGCTGACCATCGCTATGTTCCGTCTCGTAAATCCGCATTCAGAAGTGAGAATGGCTGCCGGTCGCGGGGCTTTGCGTTCTCTGCAATCATTTATATTCCATGCAGGGTGTAACGGTCTTATGGTCGGAGATTTTTTGACTGTTTCCGGTCAGGGAATTGAAAATGATCTTACAATGCTCAGGGATTTGGGACTTACGGTAAAAAGAAAAGATCAAATCTAAGAGTGTAAGAATGGTTCGCAGGATTGGGCTTTATGTTTTGAGATGGTAGTTGTGGCTTAAGTTGAATGTTGAAGTACAGTTGCAACGTAATCCTGAATTTTTATAAGAATTTCAGGCGAAGGTTTATCAAATGTTAACCCGAGTGCAATTTTACGAGTATCTTTTGTCGCTCTTTGAACTTTGCAAGGGATAAATTCGTTATTGTCTTCTATAAAGTATGGGCAAAAAATCTTAACATCATCACCTATTTCTGGAAAAATTGAACTCTCATCTTTCAGATAGGTAATTCCGCATCCGCTGCTGCTGAGATCTTCAACAATTGCCAGTGATTTTTGTTTGCCGATCATTACTTCTGCTTCAAGGAAGCAGTTTATTCTTTTATGTCTTCTGAGATTATATGTTTCTATACGCTTAGGATATTTTAAGAAAAGTATTTTATCTGGAGAGTTGATCAGTTTGATGATGGTGGTTTTAAATCCTGATGCGACTCCTTCAAAAATATATCGGACAGTGGCTTCATTGCCGGGGTATAGATATTCAGACCAGATAGCTTTATCATTAGGGTGAACCATAGGCTCTTTGAGAAGAACATACTTGGATGGATATCCTCCAAGAACAATGGAAGGAGCTTTGTCGTTAAGACCTCCCAGTTCAATAGCAACTCGCAATCCAGGGGTGCATGCTGCTTTGAGTTTCGCGCTTTGACTCATCATTGTTTTATCTGCTTGATTATATATTTTTTAAATTTATGTGCCCATTCTAAATTGGGCTTAAGGGCTAACGCCTTGTCAATATGCTTTAGAGCCTCATCAGTTTTTCCTGCATCAAAATAAGATCTTGCGACGTTGAAATGCAGATTTTCATCTTTTTTGTTAATTTCTAATGCCTTATTGTAGAAATTAATCGATTCATCAAAAAGAGCCTGCTTGCGTAGTGATATGGCAAAAACATTAAATTCTTGTCTTTGAGATTCTAAGAAAATTGTATCAATATTTAAGAGCTTATTAACTATTTTCGAAAGTTTTTCAAAATTTTGTTTGCTGCATAGTACCGAGCCCATTCCTAGATTGGCCTTTGGGTTATCCGGGTCCAGCAGGAGTGCCTTTGCGAAAGATTGTTCCGCTTCGTCAAGGTTTCCTTCGGCAAACAGTTCTTCTCCCTTTAAAATTTTATTTTGTAGAGATCTTAGGGCAGGGAGAGTCTTTTTATCGTAATAGTCCATTTCAGGACTGAATGCTGTAAGAAATTGTCTTTTAGTTAAAGTGGTTACAATACCCGAAGGGATGTGTTGTTGATTTAACGGTTGAACATGATACTCATCAACTTCGGTGCGGGTAACGTAGTAGTAGGTTTTGTGCTCAGCTTTTTGGAGGGTTGTACCCGCTCCAGTCTTTTCTTGAGTTTTTTTTGAGAAAACTCCAAGCACTTGATTTATTTCAGCCATAGATTCTTTCTCCAAAGAATGAACCAGTGATTTTAACTCATGAGATTAAATATAATATACGATTTAATGTCGCGCGAAAAGATTACCTCTGATTCCTCATACAAATATATTATTTTTGAATGAAAAATGTGTTTCAGCAGGGACCGTTGTCCACTATCAGGTTGTCATCTTTTTTAAACGATTATTTTATAATAGATGGTTCCTCGACGTTCCGTGTGGAATTCAGTCATTCCATAATAAGTCCCGGATCGGTGCCCCAATGAGGTAGATCATG
>NZ_JAEINN010000044.1 GCF_016342405.1 Maridesulfovibrio ferrireducens
ATTCATCCTCCTTGAATGGGAGGAAGTATGTCATATGAGAAAATTAATGGAAGATGCAGCCGTCTGGACGGTTACCTTTGAAATGGCAGCGTCTTGCCATTAAAATGGATCCACAAGATGAACTTAATGCACTAGCTGAATGGGCAAAAAATAATGAAAATAATCGAGACCACAATTTCGGTTTAGAATATACATTTGAAGCTATTGCGCTAGGATTTTGTACTTGGTGGAAATTTAACATTTTGCATGTAGTAAAATACACCAGGACAATCGCTAAAAAAATCTAATTAGAAGCATCTAAAACATTCCTTTTAAATGGAAGTGTTCCCTGAGAGTACACATCATGAAAATTAGTTATTGGATAAACGACCCTGTATAACTCAGGAGAAAGCCAAATAACCAATTGCATTATAGTATTAAATTTATCTGCGAGATCACTTAAATACCAGATAGGTTCATGATGAAAAACTCTATTCCTAAACATCCTTAAAGCATTAAGAGTCGCTGACAAATAAACCTGCCGCCTAGAGCTAGCTGGAATATCTCTAAAACATTCTCTAAGTAACACAGGAACAAGACTAGCAGAATACCTACGCGCAACGAGGGCACTCCAGAAACCAAAACTTAGCTCTGCGACAATCTTTCCAGCATTAAGTTGATCCTCTGAACTGAGTTTCTGTCTAGCCTGCGCGATCTGCCTAGCTTGATAAGACTGAAGAAGGCGTGGAGTATCAAACCACATGTCAGTCCCATAATAATTTGTAAGGGCACGATGGATATTATTTCTTAATACTACCTCTAAATTCTGAAGAGGAATGTAAAAAGACTCGCTTAACCGACTATTCCACAAATATCTCAACAGACAGTCAAAATCGGTCTATCCTGAAGATCTTTTGTAGCCAGCCAGTCTTGCCTCAGACAAACCGCTCTTTATCCCTTCCCAAAAAAATGCTTGCATAAACTGTAAACAGTGCCTATTTAATAAGTACAGAACGTGGAAAAACCCCCTCTTGGCTTTGCCGATGAAGTTCCCACGTCATTGATGAAAAACAAACACCCTGCTTCGGCGGGGTTTTTGTTTTATATAGGACCCCAATTAATAAGTCTAGAACTGATAGATTTGCCCAAACACAGATGGATATCCAGTCACCACTCCAACAAGACCCAGGGCTGAGGCTATTATTTGCCGCAGAAAAGCCTAATGGTTTTGTATGTTTGCTTGTCGAGCCCCCTTAAGGACCTGTATTTAACAATGGCATTGTCAACCGCACTAACGAGATGTAGAAGTTTTTTTGCGCACCCCATGTGGACTATTTGAAGTAAAGGGTAGTCCCCCGAAGCACGACAACAGCTTCAATTGCAAAAACATCAACAGATCTATTTCTCACGCGCCTCGCGAATTTGATTTTTTCTCCAAGCATTTTCAGCCTGTTCCTGCTTAATCTACTTTCCACGCTCCAGCCAATCATACTTCTTCGACGATTGAGAGCTACACCCGACAAATAGAGATAAAAGCAACAAAAGAAATAAATTCCTCATAGCACCCCCTCCAAACTACGATTCATCATGCCCATGTCGATCTTCCCACTCAGCCTGAACCTCATCCATCTGCTTTTTCAACTCTTCCTTTGAAGGCAGGTAAAGCTGATACTCAGACGCATGAATATTAGCATCTTTGGGTAAAGTAATTTCTACTAATGATTTTTTATTCTTATTACAGATAATTATGCCGATCGTTGGTTTTTCATCGTCTAATTTCACATACCGATCAAAGTAATTAACATACATCTGCATCTGCCCCAGATCCTGATGCGTTAACTCTCCAATTTTAAGGTCAATAAGTGTATAACATCTCAACAAACGGTTATAAAAGACTAAATCTACAAAATAATGATCATCGTCAAAGGTGAATCGCTTCTGTCTAGCTTCAAATAAAAAGCCTTTGCCAAGCTCTAACAGAAAATCTTCCAGCTTATCAATAATTGCTGTTTCCAAGTCATTTTCAGAGTATTTCGATTTCTCACTTAACCCCAAAAACTCTAGCACGTAAGGGTCTTTCAGGTTGTCTTCTGGCTTTGTCACAATCTGCCCTTCGCAAGCCAGTTTTTGCACCCCATCTTTATCTCGGCTCAAAGCTAAGCGTTCATATAGACTTGAATTACACTGACGCCTGAGTTCTTTCAGCGACCAATCGCCATTTATAGCTTCAATTTCATAAAATGAACGACCTTTTTGATCTCCAACTGTCATCAGAAAAACATAGTGTGACCAGCTGAGTTTAAATTTCGCAGAAAGCGTCTGCGAAATCATAATCACATCGCTTGAAACTCCATCCGCAGACTCTACCGGTAACAATTTCGCAGATGATGTCTGCGAAATACCAGCAATCTTATAAATCAGATAAAATTTCTTCATTAAATCAAGGTTGCGGTGAGAATATCCACGTCCGAATTCAGCTGTAAGTTCTGTAGACAAACATTTAAGCAGAGATTTACCATACTCTGCTCTCTCTGCGCCACCTTGTTCAAACTCTACAATACGCTGTCCAATCAAATAGTTAGACACAACTTGCAAAGAATTTACATGCCGCACAACCAATGAACGAGCTTGAGAAATTATATTTCTAAGTTCTTTTATCAGATGTCTATCGATTTCCATTTACAATCCCAGCTAATGCCTAAAAAATCATTCAAAAACACGCTTCCAAATCCCGCGACACCACAATGGCCAATCAGACTTCCTACCTACCCATTGGCTTTTAACTCGCCTGCAATCCCCTTTTTACCTTCTTCTAAAGCAATTTCACCTTCAATAACAGCCTTCATAGCTTCCAAACGCGCTAAATTAGCAGCTCTATCCATTGAAGATTCAATCACCATGAGTCGCTTAACAATAAAAGAAGCTTCTTGAGCTGCAAAGCCTTCTTCGCTTTTAAACATGTCTCCCTTCCCAGTAAGGAGCCAATTTATATTTAAGCCTAAATTTTCACTCCAGTAATATAATATTTTCGCATTGGGAGTAGACTTACCTGATTTTATATTCACAAGAGTTCTGTCGGTAGTTTTTCCCTTTTCTGCTAGAGACTTAGCGGTAAGTTGGAGTTCTTCCTTCACAGATTCTATTCTATTTTTTATATCATCACCACTAAACATTCTTAAATTTCCTATATTTTTTTCTTGACTATAAAGAAAAATTTATACACATCTAAAACCAACAAACAACATAAACCACTTAAATAACTGGAATTAGATTTATGATTAACCAAACTAAAGAAAATTTGCAAGAAGATTTAACAACAGAAAACATCCCAGAGCACTTTTTAAGACGAGCTTGGATGGAAAAAAATAAAATAACAAATGTCATTTTAGCAAAAAGATTTGCTTTAACACCTGCAAGAGTCTCTTACATCATCCGTAGCGGAGAGTGTCCCCAAAAGTATATTAATATATTAAGAAAGGAATTCAAAATGCCGGACAGTCTTTTGCCTACTCGCAGTAGAGAAAAAAGCGGGCCTAAACCTAAAAGAAAAACTGACTTTAATTCACACATTAAATAAACATCAACTTCAACGTGTATTATTAGTTATTACAAAGACATAGAAGAAAAAAAAGGATAAAAACATGACCACAGACGAATTAAGGACATACCTACTAAACACTCTGCCACCGGTTATCTGCCGAAAAGGCGTAGAAGATCTCACTGGCGGTCTAATTAAAGCAACCACTCTGGCATTTGAAGATCATCAAGGAACTGGACCAACAGAAGGTAGGTTCAAACAAAAGCGCAAAGTATTCTATGCTCGTGAACCATTTGTGAACTGGTTCATTGAAAAAACAGAATCAATTGACGTCTAAAGCAAATCAATTGCTGCACGACACTGTGAATCATTAGTATGCACGTATCTCATTGTCGTCTGAATTGTGGCATGCCCCATAAGTTTCTGAACAACTGGAACAGGCGTGCCATTAGCAATCAATCTGGAAGCAAAAGAATGGCGAAAACAATGAGCACAAAATCTAAGCCGGCGGTCATTAACTCCGTCATTCCAGCCCAGATACTTCATCAGAGTTTTAAAGTTGTGCCCAACTTCCTTCTTAATTCCATCATCTGCAGCCGGAAACAAAAGCGAATTAGGTTTATCCAGCTGGCCGACACGGACCATCAGCATATTCCGGAGCTTATCGGAAATATATGCAACCCTACTCTTCCCGCTTTTAGGCCCGTCGTCCTCTGCATCCACACCTTTAATCAGAATTGTGCCTGCAGCAAAATCTATATCCTGCTTAGTCAAGACAAAGAGTTCGCCCATACGCATTCCAGTATAAAGCGACAAATAACAGATATCATGCACCTCAGTATAATTTCGTTCCTGTGCGAGTGTAAAAAATTCCTGTTCTTCTTCCGGTGTGCAATATCTGAGTCGCTGATTGTTCAGCTTTGGAAACTTAACGCCTCTGACTGGATTGTTGATCGACATCCAACCGTATTGAATAGAATAATTGCAAATCTGCCTAGTAAGAGCCAGACACTGGCCGACAGTGGCTTTAGCAAGCCCCTTCTCGACGCAACTATTTTTCAAGTCCTCAATATCCCCAATGGTCAGGTTATCCATGAAAATTTTCCCAAGAATGGGAAGCAAATGCATTTTGAATCTGGTTTCATCATGCTTCCAGCTTTTCTTGTTTTTCTTGGCATAAGACTCAATATAATGATTTCCTGCCTGTTCGAAATTCTTCTCGGCTTCACGCTTGGCAGCCTTCACCTGCCTAGACTCTTCCAAAGTCTGAGATCCTTTGCCCAATTTAATATTGGCAACAAGATCACAGCGCAATTTATGAGCCTTAGCAGCAGACCATCCCTGAGAAGCCCATCCGAGAGCTTCCTGCTTGGCTTTACCTCCGACCTTATAGCGAATAATGAAATATTTATCGTGATGAGGACCATGCCGTCTTGTGGGATGCTCCCGATATCTCACGCCAGTAAATTTTGTTCCGATGTACTTAGTCATTTTTGTGCCACTCCTGTGCCACCTTTTCATATAAAGCTATCTAATGCTACCAAACACATTGAGACTAAGTTATCTCATATAAAACAGTCATTTGCAATATTAATTAACGCTATCAACAAGTCAGTCAAACCCCCTTTTCAAGGACTTAAAATCCCTCGAGCTTCGGCTTGTGCGGGTTCAAGTCCCGCTCTGGGTACCACGGTTAAATCAAGGGTTTACATGCAATTTTAGGATTGCTTGTGGACCCTTTTTTTATGGCATTTCACCAAATATAAACAATTTTTGTCCCACTTTTAACGTTTTTTGTCCCACCACATTGTAATGCGACAAAAGGTTTTGACACTCAAAACCATTCTAAACTATCGTCATTTTCTGTTTTTTTTACTCAATTTATATTCTCACATAATAATCATCCACTTTCCCCACATTTCTTATACGCTTTGTTATCGCAACCTTCTATTATCCCTTCTGGGGCTAACAATTGTCAAAACCGACCCTGCGCTTTTCCAATGTATTCCACGCCAGCCAGATTGAAGGAATACCAGAATGGGTAGGCCGGGAAATATCATGGAATCCAGACGAACGAGCTGAATCTATTCTGCAAAATTCCGGTGCAAGTATCACTCATGACCAACGCAATCGGGCCTTTTACGGGTTATCAACTGACAAAATTCACCTCCCGCCGCATGCCGCCTTTCAAAGCTCCGATAGGTATTACAGCACCGCTTTGCACGAACTCGGACACTGGACAGGCCACGAGTCAAGGCTGGACCGTGAATTCGGCCCATTCGGATCAGAAATATATGCCAAAGAAGAGTTACGCGCGGAAATAGCAAGCTGGATGCTCAGCTCAGAACTTGGGCTGGGCCATGATCCGGATCAACGTAACCGTCCAGACGGCTGCATCTTCCATTAATTTTCTCATATGACATACTTCCTCCCATTCAAGGAGGATG
>NZ_JAEINN010000045.1:2500-5775 GCF_016342405.1 Maridesulfovibrio ferrireducens
CACGAGAAGGCGAAGAAGGACGTGATTACCTGCGATAAGCCGCGGTTAGATGGAAATAATCTAATACCCGCGGATTTCCGAATGGGACAACCCTACTGAGGTAATGCTCAGTAATCCATAACTGAATACATAGGTTATGTGAGGCCAACCCGGGGAACTGAAACATCTAAGTACCCGGAGGAAGAGAAAATAAATAATGATTTCCTGAGTAGTGGCGAGCGAAAAGGAAAGAGCCTAAACCGTTTAACATGTTAAAAGTTACAGCTGTTGTGTTATCGGTGTTGTGGGACTCTGTTAGACTGAACTGTAAATAAGTCGGAGAGTAAAAAATCATATTGTTAGCTGAATAACGTGGGAAAGTTAATCATAGAAGGTGATAATCCTGTAAGCAAAAACAATGTGACTCTTTGAATAGAGCACCCGAGTACCACGAAGTAAGTGGAATTTTGTGGGAATCTGCCAGAACCATCTGGTAAGGCTAAATACTCTCTCGTGACCGATAGTGAATAAGTACCGTGAGGGAAAGGTGAAAAGTACTCCTAACAGGAGAGTGAAATAGTACCTGAAACCGTATGCTTACAAACGGTTGGAGCTCCAATTTATTGGGGTGACAGCGTGCCTTTTGGATAATGAGCCAACGAGTTACTCGTACATTGCAAGGTTAAGGTATTCAGTACCGAAGCCGTAGCGAAAGCAAGTCTGAAGTGGGCGATATAGTAATGTGCGGTAGACGCGAAACCGAGTGATCTACCCTTGTCCAGGATGAAGTCTCGGTAAAACGAGATGGAGGTCCGAACCAGTATGGGTTGAAAACCATTTGGATGAGGTGAGGGTAGGGGTGAAAGGCCAATCAAACTCGGAGATAGCTCGTATTCCTCGAAATAGCTTTAGGGCTAGCCTCGAGTAAAAATGTCACGGAGGTAGAGCACTGATTGGACTAGGGCCCTCACAAGGGTACCAACTCCAGACAAACTCCGAATGCCGTAGACATGTTTCTCGGGAGTCAGGCTGTGTGAGATAAGTTTCACAGCCGAGAGGGGAACAACCCAGACCACCAGCTAAGGCCCCCAAATAGTAGTTAACAGAGAAAGGATGTTGAGTTGCTTAGACAACTAGGATGTTGGCTTAGAAGCAGCCATTCATTTAAAGAGTGCGTAATAGCTCACTAGTCAAGCGACTTAGCGTCGACAATTTGCGGGACTTAAACTACTTGCCGAAGCTGTGGGATCATGCTTGCATGATCGGTAGAGGAACATTCCATGTGCAGTGAAGATGTGTGGCGATGCATGTTGGAGCGCATGGAAAAGCAAATGTTGGCATAAGTAACGATAAGACAGATGGGAAATCTGTCCACCAAAAGCCTAAGGTTTCCTGAGCAATGCTAATCATCTCAGGGTTAGTCGGACCCTAAGCCGAGGCCGAGAGGCGTAGGCGATGGAAAACGGGTTAATATTCCCGTACCTGGTAAAATTTGTTTGACTGTAAGGAGGGACGCAGAAGTGAAGATCAGCCGCCTGTCGGATTAGGCGGTCTAAGTGTGTAGGAGGAGAGAGTAGGCAAATCCGCTCTTTCTTAACTCTGAGGCACGAACGGGAGGACAATAGTCCATAAACTGATCGTAACCATGCTGCCGAGAAAAGCTTCGTACAGGAGAGTTTTATCAGACCGTACCGCAAACCGACACAGGTAGGCGGGATGAGTATTCTAAGGTGCTCGAGTGAGCCGTGGTTAAGGAACTCGGCAAATTAACTCCGTAACTTCGGGATAAGGAGTGCCCCGATTAGGTGAAGAGATTTACTCTTGGAGCTGAAAGGGGCCGCAGTGAAAAGGCCCAAGCGACTGTTTAACAAAAACACATGTCTCTGCGAAGTCAATTAAGACGAAGTATAGGGACTGACACCTGCCCGGTGCCGGAAGGTTAAGAGGTGGGGTTAGGTCTTCGGACCGAAGCTCTAAATCGAAGCCCCGGTAAACGGCGGCCGTAACTATAACGGTCCTAAGGTAGCGAAATTCCTTGTCGGGTAAGTTCCGACCTGCACGAATGGTGCAACGATTTGGGCACTGTCTCAACCACGGGCTCGGTGAAATTGTGGTACCGGTGAAGACGCCGGTTACCCGCAGAAGGACGGAAAGACCCCGTGAACCTTTACTGCACCCTAGCATTGGGTTCGAGTAAGGCTTGTGTAGCATAGGTGGGAGACTTTGAAGTTGGGGCGCTAGCCTCGATGGAGTCAAAGGTGAAATACCACCCTTGTCTTATTTGGATTCTAACGGCGGTCCATGAATCTGGATCCCGGACAGTGTTAGGCGGGTAGTTTGACTGGGGCGGTCGCCTCCAAAAATGTAACGGAGGCTCTCAATGGTTCCCTCAGCACGGTTGGTAATCGTGCGTTGAGTGCAAAGGCAAAAGGGAGCTTGACTGCGAGACATACAGGTCGAGCAGATACGAAAGTAGGACTTAGTGATCCGGCGGTAGCGAATGGAAGTGCCGTCGCTCAAAGGATAAAAGGTACTCCGGGGATAACAGGCTGATCTTGCCCAAGAGTTCATATCGACGGCAAGGTTTGGCACCTCGATGTCGGCTCATCGCATCCTGGGGCTGAAGAAGGTCCCAAGGGTTTGGCTGTTCGCCAATTAAAGCGGTACGTGAGCTGGGTTCAGAACGTCGTGAGACAGTTCGGTCCCTATCCTCTGCGGGCGCAGGATATTTGAGGAGAGTCGTCTCTAGTACGAGAGGACCGAGATGAACGAATCCCTAGTGCGCCAATTATCACGCCAGTGGTATAGTTGGGTAGCTACATTCGGAATGGATAAGCGCTGAAAGCATCTAAGTGCGAAGCCAACTCCAAGATTAGATATCCCTGTCATTTATGACACTAAAGACTCCTTGGAGATGACAAGGTTGATAGGCCATAGATGTAAGTACAGTAATGTATTTAGTTGAGTGGTACTAATAAGTCGTGAGACTTAACCAATAAAAATTATATTCTTATATAAAGTTCGTTGTATGTTTTTTTTTACAATTTCTTATGTTGTTTTAGTACTCTTTTTTTCTTTCGTTTTATGTTTGAAAACGATAAAAAGTTTTTCCGGTGATTATAGCTAGGGAGCCACACCTCTTACCATTCCGAACAGAGAAGTTAAGTCCCTATACGCCGATGGTACTGCATGGGTAACTGTGTGGGAGAGTAGGTAGTCGCCGGGATTTTTTTATTTTATAACCCTCTTTCGCTTTGCGTCTGAGGGTTTTTTTTATCCCTTTGCTTTTTCTGATT
>NZ_JAEINN010000046.1 GCF_016342405.1 Maridesulfovibrio ferrireducens
TCTTTACCAAAATCGTTTCGAATGGAGTCCTCGAAGAGGACTCCCTTATACACAGTATAAATATCCTCCATGAGACTGGCCAAATTTATACTATATGAATATATTGGCAGAGCTGATGGCTTTTTTTTTTGGGGGGAAGACGAGCCTTATGGAAAAAAGAGGTAAGTTTTTAAATCAAAATTCTAATTTGATGGACTCAATCTGTAATGGAATGTACAGAGGTTCAAAATTTGCCTTGTCCCTAAAGGGAGCAGACTTACCGTAGGTGTTCTATTACATGAAAGGAGGCACACTTATGAATGCAGGATACTCCACGACACCATCAGGTGAGAGGCTTGCAGACAATTCAATCCCGATCAAATGGGAACAAATCGACTGGAAAACAGTAGAAAAGAACGTTAATAAGCTGCAATCCCGGATTGTAAAAGCAGTAAGACAAAATAAGTGGCATTTAGTTAAACGGTTACAACACCTGCTTACCAACTCTTTTCATGCCAAATTACTGGCAGTAAAGAAGGTAACACAGAACAGAGGTAAAGGAAC
Source organism: Maridesulfovibrio ferrireducens (assembly GCF_016342405.1). Lineage (NCBI taxonomy): Bacteria > Pseudomonadati > Thermodesulfobacteriota > Desulfovibrionia > Desulfovibrionales > Desulfovibrionaceae > Maridesulfovibrio > Maridesulfovibrio ferrireducens. Next base: position 544 of record NZ_JAEINN010000046.1, read on the forward strand.
AGCAGGAATCGATGGAGAAAAATGGACAACATCCAACTCTAAGTTGAAAGCTGCTCTAGAGATATCAGGTAAGAATTACAAAGCCAAACCATTAAGAAGAATCTATATTGAAAAACAAGGGAAGAAGAAAAAACGACCACTAAGCATTCCTATAATGTACGATAGGGCAATGCAGGCATTATATGCTCTTGCTCTAAACCCAATAGCAGAAACCACAGCAGATAGAACGTCATTTGGATTTCGTAAACATAGAAGTTCTCAAGATGCAAAAGCCCAACTGTTCGTATGTTTGAGCAAAAGAAACTCTGCTCAATGGATTCTGGAAGGTGACATAAAAGGATGCTTTGATAACATCAACCATGAATGGCTCTTGAACAACATTCCTATGGATAAGTCAATACTAAAGCAATTCCTTAAAGCTGGTTATATCTATAACAGACATCTGAATCCCACCAAAGCAGGCACTGCCCAGGGTGGAATAATATCTCCAACTTTGGCTAACATCACATTGGATGGTATGGAAAATGCAATAGCAACCAAATACCATACAAACAAGAAGGGAACTATCAATAAAACCAGATATAACCCTCATAAAGTCAATTTTGTGAGATATGCAGACGATTTTACCGCTACTGCTGATTCAGAAGAAGTAGCTAAGGATATTGCCGATATCATCAGACAATTCCTGAAGGATAGAGGACTGGAACTATCTTGTGAGAAAACCCTTATTACCCATATAGATAATGGATTTGATTTTCTGGGATGGAATTTCCGGAAATATAACGGTAAACTCCTAATCAAACCCTCGAACAAATCCATTGAAACTATCACAAAAAGCATAAGCAATGTGATTAAGAAAGGCAAGGCTTTGTCTCAAAGTTCTCTCATTAAGAATCTCAACCCTATTATTGTTGGATGGAGCGAATATCATCGCTCGGCCGTAGCTAAAGATACGTTCAGTAAACTTGATTTCAGAATATGGAACATGTTATGGACGTGGGCTAAAAGACGACATCCAAACAAATCTCACCAATGGATAGTAAATAGATATTGGCACAGGGTTGGGCCAAGGAATTGGGTATTCTCGACAGACGGGTCTAAACTTAAATCTTTCACAGATACTAAGATTATAAGACATCCATGTATAAAAATGGATAAGAATCCCTATGTAGACAAAGAATACTTCAAATGGAGAACTAACTATCTGAGAAAACAGAAACAAGTATCGCCGGAGTAAATGTCTCGGAAAGTCTAACAGCTGCCCGATACAGAAAGGGTTATAGAATGCTTGAGCCGTATGCGATGAAAGTCGCACGTACGGTTCTTAGAAGAGGGAGGGCGAGTAATCGCTCTTTCTTATTCGACAATTTGCTTGTTGTAATAGGATTTCCTCCGGAGAGTGACATCCCTCAAAAAGTCCCCTTCAATGATCGCTGAAATGCTATTAAGGCAATTAGCTCGTTGGCCCTTTCTCGCAAATCAGTGACTATTTTGTTCTCTCTATGATGATAATATATAAGAAGAATGTAGATATAAATATGGCTATCATATCACTCATCAACATACTTCGCCAGTGTCCTCCAAAACTCATCCAGATCGATAGGTTTCGCAATATAATCCACACATCCGGCATTCAGGAATCGCTCCCGATCTCCTCGCATGGCGTACGCGGTCATAGCGATTACCGGGATAGCTGCGGTCTCAGGATCATCCTGCAGTTTTGCAAGCACCTCCAATCCATCGATGCCCGGAAGCATAATATCAAGCAGTATCAGATCAAAATCGGACCCTTTTACCATATCCAGCGCATCTTCACCAGTGATGGCCTCTGAAACATCGTGACCTTTCATCCCTACCAGTTTCACGGCCAGTTCCATGTTAAGAGGATCATCCTCCACGATAAGTATATGTGCCATCAGATCTCACCGCCTGCCGGTTCAATTGGAATGGTGAACGTGAACGTACTCCCCTTCCCTACTTCACTCTCCACCCAGACACTGCCACCGTGCATTTTAACATACTCCTTAACAAGGTTCAAACCCAACCCCGTTCCTCCGTATCGTCTGCTGGTTGAGCCGTCCGCCTGTATGAACGGTTCGAATATCCGATCCTGATCTTCCTTAGTAATACCGATACCGCTATCCGTGACAGATATCCGGGCATGATCGTCTTTTCGGATGGCATCGATCATAACCAAACCATTCTCCGGCGTGAACTTGATGGCGTTCTCCATCAAATTGTAGAGGATCTCCTTGAACTTGGTAAGGTCTGCGGTAATCTCGGTGAGCTGAGGATCCACATCCATATCAATTGTGATATGTTTCTTGGCTGCCATCTGGATCATCATGGTCTGCAAATCATTGAGGACATGTTGGACATTGAATCGTTCATAGTACACCTCCATGGTTCCCGCTTCGATCTTGGAGATGTCGAGTATGGCGTTGATAAGGGACAATAGGTATTTTCCCTTCTCATGAACATGTTCAAGAGGTTTTTTCTGTTTTTCAGACATTTTGCCATACTCGCCCATAAGCAGCAAATCCGAGAAACCAAGGACGGAGTTCATCGGTGTCCTCAACTCATGGCTCATGTTGGCCAGGAAATCGGACTTGTTACGGTTTGCTTCCTCGGCAACCAGTTTAGCATGTATCATTGCCTTTTCTACTTGCTTGCGATGGGTGATATCAAGATGAGTACCAATCATACGAATAGGATTACCTTCCGGATCCCACTTAGTGACCTTTCCCTTATCAAGGACCCATACCCAGTGTCCATCTTTGTGTAGCATCCGTACTTCTAATTCATAAAAATCCGTTCTTCCTTCAAAATAATCCTTGATTACTTTATCGAATCGTTTAATGTCATCAGGGTGGACCCGTTGATTCCAGGTCTTAATACTGATAGGTTCAAGTTCGTCAAGGGTATAGCCTGCGATCTCTGCCCAACGCTCATTGTATGTCATCTCGCCCGTCTGGACCATCCAATCCCAAATTCCTATTTTCGAACCTTCGATTGCCAGATGGAGTTTCTCTTCGGATTTTTGCAGCGCTGCTTCTGCCTGCTTACGCCCGGTGACATCATCATATACAGCAACTAGCTCCCCTGAAGGCAACTTGTAGACATAGTTCTCCCTCCAGCCTGTGATCATTTCATCCTCATAAAAAGAGATGGGATGATGCTCCGGTTTTCCTGTCTTCCACACCCTCTGGAATACATCAAGAAGACCGAGATCCCTGATACCAGGGAACACCTCAGTGACCTTCTTGCCCACAACCTCTTTCCTACTGATGTTGTCTATTTGCTCACTGGCCCTGTTATAATCTATGAATATGAAATCCTTTCCATCATCGACTGCCGTATAGACCGCAACTCCGGAACTTATATTTTCAAACAGACTTCTGAATCGCTCCTCAGTTTCTATATGGACCTGTTCTGCAAGCTTGTGTTTTTTCTCAACTTCAATACTGTGCAGGGCAAAGCCAATATCTCCGACAACTTCCCGGAAAAGATCTTGCTCTTCTTTGTCTTTTATAAAAGAGCCAGGAACCGAAACCGTGAGCAATCCGTAGATGTTGTCGCCATGCCTAATGCAAGTTGAGTAGCAACCCCTTCCGGTATCTTTTGCGGGATCTTCTGTGACGACCATGTCTTTTGTTTTCAGAACTTTATTTCCACAATTCGTCAATTTCCCATCTTCCAGCATCGTCCTCATTGTGGTAAAGTCTTTACCCAATCCGGACTCGGCAGAGTTTATATATTTTCCATGTTCATCCAACAGTACGATCCATGCATTAGCATATCCACGGTTTTCTGTCAGGATATCACATACTTTTTGAATGAGCACATCACTGTTTTTTTCCATGACAATAAGCTGGTTGACATTGCGGATCGTGCTAAGGACAAGATTGAGATATTGTATTCTTTCGTCTGCATGCTTGCGTTCGGTGATATCTGCAACAAAACCAAGGAATTTATTGTCTGAAAGTTTCACTGCATTCACGACCCAGATACGTTTACTCCCATCTTTCGTTTCAAAATGCAACTCATAAGTTGAGTGCCCAGTCTTTACCACAGTTTCAAAAGATTCAGCAGCTTTCTCATGGTCTTCAGAAGAAATGAGGTCGATCAAGTTCATTGTCAATAGTTCAGCCTGCGAATAACCGGTTATTCTACTTGCTGCTTCATTGATATCCACATAGTTGCCATTTTCATCAGCAACAAAAATACCATACGGTGCATTTTCAATATAACTTCTAAACTTTGATTCGCTACATTTCAGCGCATCCTCTGCCTGCTTGCGCTCGATAATTCGTTCCACTCGCTCTGTAATTGCATCGATCAGGCTCCGCTCTTCCTTCAGGAAAGGCATTGAAACATAAGTGCCTTTACCATTATTATGTTTATTCATATGAGATCATCAATTGCGCTCGATAATTCGTTCCACTCGCTCTGTAATTGCATCGATCAGGCTCCGCTCTTCCTTCAGGAAAGGCATTGAAACATAAGTGCCTTTACCATTATTATGTTTATTCATATGAGATCATCAAATTAGCTCATAATTTCCTCCATTCTAATTTGATAAGCATTTTTCCTCAAATGTAATTTGCAAATGA
>NZ_JAEINN010000047.1 GCF_016342405.1 Maridesulfovibrio ferrireducens
AAAAGGCCCGGCGGCTACCTACTCTCCCACGGAAAAACCGTAGTACCATCGGCGTGAGGGCGCTTAACTTCCGTGTTCGGGATGGGAACGGGTGTGTCTGCCCTGCTGTGGCCACCGGGCCGGCCAACACCCGGGAGCGCGAGAGGTTCTCGTGCGCCCGGTCTTGGCAGTCCGCATGTGTCGGGACCGGAACAGTGATATGGTCAAGCCTCTCGGATGATTAGTACCGGTCGGCTGAACGCATTGCTGCGCTTGCACCTCCGGCCTATCGAACAGGTAGTGTCCCTGTTTCCTTATGCCCGCTCTAGGCGGGGGGGATGTCTCATCTTGGGGAGGGCTTCCCGCTTAGATGCTTTCAGCGGTTATCCCTTCCGAACGTAGCTACCCGGCAGATGCCGTTGGCACGACAACCGGTACACCAGAGGTTCGTCCACTTCGGTCCTCTCGTACTAGAAGCAGGACCCCTCAAACATCCAACGCCCATGGCAGATAGGGACCGAACTGTCTCACGACGTTCTGAACCCAGCTCGCGTACCGCTTTAATTGGCGAACAGCCAAACCCTTGGGACCTGCTCCAGCCCCAGGATGCGATGAGCCGACATCGAGGTGCCAAACCTTGCCGTCGATATGAACTCTTGGGCAAGATCAGCCTGTTATCCCCGGAGTACCTTTTATCCGTTAAGTGACGGCGCTTCCACGCGCTACCGCCAGATCACTAAGACCTACTTTCGTACCTGCTCGGCTTGTTTGCCTCGCAGTCAAGCCACCTTGTGCCTTTACACTTGAGAGATGATTCCCAACCATCCTAAGGTGACCATCGCGCGCCTCCGTTACTCTTTAGGAGGCGACCGCCCCAGTCAAACTTCCCACCTGGCACTGTCCCCAGACCGGATCACGGTCGGGGTTAGAGAACTGGAGAGGGAAGGGTGGTATTTCACCAGCGGCTCCGCGCAGCCTGACGGCCACGCATCACTGCCTCCCACCTATCCTACACATCCCTGTCCAGGTCTCCATGCCAAGCTGAAGTAAAGGTTCACGGGGTCTTTCCGTCTAACCACGGGTACCAGGCATCTTCACCTGGACTTCAATTTCACCGGATTTCGCGTTGAGACAGCGCCCATATCGTTACACCATTCGTGCGGGTCGGAACTTACCCGACAAGGAATTTCGCTACCTTAGGACCGTTATAGTTACGGCCGCCGTTTACTGGGGCTTGGATTCGCTGCTTCGATCGCTCTGACAACTCCTCTTGACCTTCCAGCACCGGGCAGGTGTCAGTCCATATACTTCCCGTTGCCGGTTCGCATGGACCTGTGTTTTTGGTAAACAGTCGCATGGGCCATTTCACTGCAACCCCCTTGCGGGGGCCATACTTATCCCGAAGTTACGTATGCATTTTGCCGAGTTCCTTAACGCGAATTCTTCCGTGCGCCTTTGCATTCTCAGCTCGCCCACCTGTGTCGGTTTATAGTACGGTCCCCCAGAGACGCTCCTTAGAGACTATTTCTCGGCACGACGACTACGCGCACTTCGACCCGCCGTAACGGGTCTCGCTCACGGCTCGCCTCAGCCCCCGGATTTGCCTGGGGGCCTCATCAGCTCGCCGCTCCGGCCGGGACTACCGTCGCCCGGCTGCGTTTCGCCCTATGCGTCGTCCCATCGGGACTCTGGGAGGTGCTGGGATGTTGACCAGCTTCCCATCGACTACGGCTCTCGCCCTCGCCTTAGGGGCCGACTAACCCTTGGGTAGATTGACTTTACCCTGGAAACCTTAGGCTTTCGGCGGACGGGGATCTCACCCGTCTTTTCGTTACTCATGCCTGCATTCTCTCTTCCGTCCCGTCCACAAGCGCTTCCGCGCCCGCTTCTTCCGTACACGGAATGCTCTCCTACCGCCAGCGTCTCTAGGACGCTGGCCCGCGGCTTCGGTGGCGTGCTTAGCCCCGTTACATTATCGGCGCATGACTACTCGACCAGTGAGCTGTTACGCACTCTTTGAAGGGGTGGCTGCTTCTGAGCCAACCTCCTGGCTGTCTGGGCAATCATACTTCCTTTCCCACTTGGCACGCCTTTGGGACCTTAGCCGGCGGTCCGGGCTGTTTCCCTCTTGACGATGGCCCTTATCAGTCACCGTCTGACTGCCGCACATTGTATCGCGGTATTCGGAGTTTGGTTAAGCTCGGTACCCAGTGACGGGCCCTCACCTATCCAGTGCTCTACCTCCGCGACAGTCCATGCGACGCTAGCCCTAAAGCTATTTCGGAGAGTACCAGCTATCTCCAAGTTTGTTTAGTCTTTCGCTCCGAGCCACAGCTCATCCCAACCCTTTTCAGCGGATTTAGGTTCGGCCCTCCACTGGATTTCACTCCAGCTTCAGCCTGGCCATGGCTAGATCACTTGGCTTCGGGTCTACCGCACGCAACTGCTCGCCCTGTTCAGACTCGGTTTCCCTACGGCTCCGGGACTCCTATCCCTTAACCTCGCTGCATACGGTAACTCGCAGGCTCATTCTACAAAAGGCACGCCATCACCCGACTTGCAGGCTCTGACCGCTTGTAGGTCCACGGTTTCAGGTTCTCTTTCACTCCCCTCCCGGGGTCCTTTTCACCTTTCCCTCACGGTACTATGCGCTATCGGTAGCTGCCGAGTATTTAGCCTTGGAGGGTGGTCCCCCCAGATTCCGACAGGATTTCTCGTGTCCCGCCGTACTCAGGAAATGCGGCCATCCAGGCGCAACCGTTTCGCGTACGGGGCTTTCACCCGCTCTGGCCGGCCTTCCCAGGACCGTTCCGCTACAGTTGCGCTTTCTGACTGGACGGGCAAGCCCCGCCGCACCCCTACAACCCCGCGCACCCGAGGGCACGCGGTTTGGGCTCCTCCCCGTTCGCTCGCCGCTACTGGGGGAATCTCGTTTGATTTCTACTCCCGCTGGTACTCAGATGGTTCACTCCCCAGCGTATACCGCAGACGCACTATTTTATTCATGCGCATGCGAATGTCATCAGGACATTCGGGTTACCCCATTCGGAAATCCGCGGATCATTGGGTATTGGCCCCTCCCCGCGGCTTGTCGCAGCTAATCACGTCCTTCTTCGCCTGGCAGCTCCTAGGCATCCTCCGTGGACCCTTATTCACTTGACCATATCATTCTTCCAATCCCTACGCTTATCCTTTCAAAAACCAAAAAATACAACTGGAGGCAAGGGGATTCGAACCCCTGACCCTCGGCTTGCAAAGCCGATGCTCTAGCCAGCTGAGCTATGCCCCCGACTCGGGGCAAGCGCCTTCAGGGAAGGCAAAGGGAACGGAAAATCAGAATCTGCGACCCCTTCGGGGCGATTGTCTGCAGGACTTGCACCTGCTGGCCGACGGCCTTCCTTGTGCCTGAGGCTGTGAGGGCCTCGGGCTCCCTTTCTTGGTAGAAAGGAGGTGATCCAGCCGCACCTTCCGGTACGGCTACCTTGTTACGACTTCACCCTCCTCGCCAGACGTACCTTCGGAACCGCCCCCCCTTGCGGGTTGGGCTGGCGACTTCGGGTACCCCCGACTCGGATGGTGTGACGGGCGGTGTGTACAAGGCCCGGGAACGTATTCAACGCGCCATGCTGATGCGCGATTACTAGCGATTCCAACTTCATGGAGTCGGGTTGCAGACTCCAATCCGTACTGAGACCGGCTTTGTGCGATTCGCTTGGCCTCGCGGCTTCGCTGCGCTCTGTACCGGCCATTGTAGCACGTGTGTGGCCCAGGACATAAGGGCCATGATGACTTGACGTCGTCCCCACCTTCCTCCGGTTTGTCACCGGCAGTTCCGTCTGAGTGCCCACCATCACGTGATGGCAACAGACAGCAGGGGTTGCGCTCGTTGCGGGACTTAACCCAACACTTCACAGCACGAGCTGACGACAGCCATGCAGCACCTGTGTGCAGGCCGCAAGCGGCCTGTGCCTTTCGGCACCATTCCTGCACATGTCAAGCCCTGGTAAGGTTTCTCGCGTATCATCGAATTAAACCACATGCTCCACCGCTTGTGCGGGCCCCCGTCAATTCCTTTGAGTTTCACCCTTGCGAGCATACTCCCCAGGCGGTTCACTTAATGCGTTAGCTCCGGTACCGAGGGTCGACCCCCCGCCACCTGGTGAACATCGTTTACTGTGCGGACTACCAGGGTATCTAAACCTGTTTGCTCCCCGCACCTTCGCGTCTCAGCGTCAGTACATGGCCAGATGTCTGCCTTCGCCATTGGTGTTCCTCCAGATATCTACAGATTTCACCCCTACACCTGGAATTCCGACATCCCCTCCTGTACTCTAGCCCTGCAGTTTCCAGCGCGTCTCCCCGGTTGAGCCGGGGCATTTCACGCCGGACTTGCAGGGCCGCCTGCACGCCCTTTACGCCCAATGATTCCGAACAACGCTCGCCCCCTACGTGTTACCGCGGCTGCTGGCACGTAGTTAGCCGGGGCTTATTCCGGGATTCACGTCATCATGCGGCCATTGCCTGCCGCACTTATTCCTCCTCCCGAAAAGAACTTTACAACCTCACGGCCTTCATCGTTCACGCGGCGTCGCTCCGTCAGGCTTTCGCCCATTGCGGAAGATTCTTAGCTGCTGCCTCCCGTAGGAGTCTGGACCGTGTCTCAGTTCCAATGTGGCCGATCACCCTCTCAGGCCGGCTACCCATCGTCGCCACGGTGGGCCTTTACCCCGCCGTCTAGCTAATGGGCCGCGGACTCATCCCCCGGCGACGCCGAAGCGCCTTTCCCCGCAAGCACCTCTGTGCTCGCGCTCGCATCCGGTATTGATCCAGGTTTCCCTGGGCTATCCCGGACCGGGGGGCAGATTGTCCACGTGTTACTCACCCGTCCGCCGCTCTAGGGGCCCGAAGGCCCTTGCCGCTCGACTTGCATGCTTAAAACGCGCCGCCAGCGTTCGTTCTGAGCCAGGATCAAACTCTCCGTCATAGGAATGCGGGCCCGAAGGCCCACAGTTGCTATTCTGAAATAGTCCACCCTGTCATCTCTCGCAAACGAACGTAGCTTATCTCATCTACTGTTCATCACTCGGTAATTGACTGGGAAGCCC
>NZ_JAEINN010000049.1 GCF_016342405.1 Maridesulfovibrio ferrireducens
ATGGAAAATGCCAAAAGGCAAAGCAATATAGCAGATTTAATTTCATTTGTAAGGTGCAGCTATTTCTACGCTTACTTTTATCTGGATATAATGTGACTAATTGTTGGCGTTGACTCTGTACCTATTTCTAACTATCTATTCAGTGTTGTTCGAATTATAAGAATGTGGGCTGCCGTTCATTTTTTAGAGTAGTTATTTTAAATTGTTAATGTGTCTTCTTGCAAAGGGTGGTTTATTATAATTATGATCCCTAATCTTTTTCACTTCGTGTTTGGATTAAAAGAACAAACCGAGCCTTTGCATCTTGCACATGCTTTGGCTATAATATCCTGTGCCAGAGTCAATAAACCCGTAAAAATTTTTTTCCATTATCATCATGAACCATATGGTCCGTACTGGGAGGTAGTTAAACCTCTTGTTAAGCTTATTAAAGTTACCCCACCTGATAATATTTTTGGTATTCCAATTAAACATTATGCTCATCAGGCAGATATAATAAGACTTAATGCTCTTTTGGAGATTGGCGGAGTGTACGCGGATATGGATACACTTTTTGTTAATAAACTGCCTCCTGATCTTTTCCAAAAACCCTTTGTAATGGGAAAGCAGGGGGAAATGGGGCTTTGTAATGCCTTTATGATGAGTAGCAGGCAAAGCCGTTTTGCTAAACGGTGGCTGGATGGGCACGCTAGTGCATTTAAAGGCGGCAAGCCCGGTACGCCAGAATGGGATAATCATTCAGTTTTTTTCCCGGGACAATTGGCAAAAACTATCCCCTCAGATATTCATATAGAGCCGCAAATCAGTTTTTTTAAGCATCTATTCACGGCACATGGTTTGAGTGACTTATTTGAAAAGACTGACACAGATTTGGATAATGTTTATTCTATGCATCTTTGGGAGAATATCGCATGGGGGAAGCATTTATCGAAGCTCACCCCCGAGATTATTAAATCTACCGACACTACTTATAATTGTATTGCCAGGAGGTTCTTAGATGAAATTTGATCTCGGTGGACGCTGTAAAAATAAGGAATTTACCACGGTAAATATGGAAGAAGATTGTGATATTAAACACGATATTCTTGATGTTGACGGCTTTATTTCAAATGATAACGTTGTGAGCGAGTTTCGTATGATTCACACTCTCGAACATATCCCGACTTCGTTGTATGTAAAATTTCTTAAGACCTTAAGGCGCAAACTTAGGTCTGGTGGGAAAATTAGCGTTGTTCTTACAGATGCGGAAGCCGCTATAAATATGTGGAAGGACGATGTTTTATCATTTCGTGCTATGAAAAAAATACTATTCCCTCCGGCACAACTTACTGGGGCGAACCAGCTTATGGCACACCATAATATGTGGAATACTCTTGACCTTGCCAGAGATTTTCAGGCTTTGGGTTTTGAAGTTTATAGCTTTGATGCCGGTTATTGGAATTTTGATTTAACGGATGAATTCTTTCCTGAAGAAATGAAACAATTTCAAGGGCTGAAGATTAAAAATATTGGCGTAATGGCTCTTTTGAGAGGGTAGATCTTGTGAATAAAGTAGATGTTATTATAAGTGTTTGTGGTAAGCCTATTCAAACTTGTTTGGCTTTGCTTTCTCTTGAACGCGCTTGTGGGGATCATATTGATAAGATTTATTTTATAGAGGAAAACACTCAAACTCGTGGAATCGACGTTGGTTGCCATGATTATATTTTGAATGCTTTGTCTCATAAAATTGTTCACTTTATGCCTAAGCAATGGAACTACTGTTTTCCCATTGAATGGGATAAAATGGAAGATATAGATTATCGACATTCCATCCGTTATCAATATGGCTGGGAAATGAGTGATAAAGATTATGTGTTGATTATCCACAATGATGTTATCTTTAAACAGGATGTTGTTGGGTCAATGCTAGATGGGATAGGTGACAATGTGGCAGCTGGTCACATCGGGCAATGCTGGTATTGTCCCGCTTTTTTTTCCGGCAAATGTACCCCGGATACATATATGGACTATCGTCCTGAATTTCGTGAATTGGTCAGTTTATATCGTGGAGCACAGCCTCCAGAAGGTAAGCAAGTCCGCGCTTATCATATACCCAGAATGCATCCCATTTTTTTTAAACAGCCATGGCCTCTACCGGAGTGTAGGGTTAATGAATGGTGTTGTTTGATAAATATGAAAATAGCTCGAAAAATGACCATGCCCGTAGGCAAGGCTACTCCCTTTGGTGCATTTATTAACGTTGGTAAGCAAATTTTAGATGTAGGTTGTCAGTGGTTTAGGGATATGCATCTTAGAAATCAGACTTGTCTTAATTTCGACATCTACAAGGAGATGTACCATGATGTTCCGCCTACAGGGCAACCCTCGTTAATCGATAGGGACCGTTACAAAGATAAAGAACTAGTGGCTTTGGATGTTCTTAGGGCAGAGTTTAATTATCCATATTAATTTTTTATCAAAATAGTCTGTTGTTTAAAGATTAGAATCATGTGTAACCGACCTAATTAAAGCCTGTATCTTCGATTGCTTTACAATAAAGGCTATGTAGCTTTTTTGGAGTATATATCGATCTTTTTCGAGGAATTTTATAGGGCAAAACTGTACGCAAAACTGCGTACAAAATTCGGTAGTTTTAGCTGGTTTTTGGCAGTTTTTAAGATGGTCCAAATTGCATTAATCTCGTATGAATCAAGAAGCTACACGTAACCGTGATCATATTTCCCTTCACTTTCAGTAGTTCATGAAAGTCAGGAGAGCTCACGAAGGTTTGAATTTCTTTTCTCTGCATAAGGTGGTGAATGTCATAGATATGTCTGATTTTCTGACCCCGGGACTCAGTCGGAGTCTCGCCGCACGAAGCTTCACACTATACCCCATGCCTTTTTGTTTTTCAGAATTGTTTCAGATATTGGCAATTTGTATTTCGTATATGGATTCAAAGTCGCACGTAAAGATTCGATTAGAAAGGGGGTAGCTAACCCCTTAGGAAGGCTTTCGCAAACCCAATAAGCCTTTGCAATTCTTCTTTTGTAAGTACTTTTATCCTTTTCTTTACAGCAGCAATAATTTCGTTTGGTGTGCAATCTTGTGCTTTCTTGATAAACCTCAGAGCCTCAAGCAGTTCTAAAAGGGGGATTTCTTCTTTCTTAATTGATGAAACATAACTGCGCACGAACTGGACTTATAATTTCCCCACAGTTTGCTTTTTTCTGGGAGTGATACTCGCAATGGTAAGGGTGCTAGGAATCTGCGTGGCTATTTGGAGTTTCAGGTATACTGACTGTCCGGTGAGGATTCCGGTAACTCTGTTGTCTTTGCGTGTCAGGAAAGAAATCAGTTCTTCGTCAGAAGGGCTGACCTGCCCCAAAATAGTTTTCTTTGGGCGGTAGAAAGTCCCTTTAGCTTGCCGGATTAGAATCTGCTTTTTCACCAGAAGTTCCAAAGCTTTTGCCAGAGCCTGCGGTTTGCGCTCCTGCAAATCTCTAATGTCTTGATAAGTAATGATCTTCCCCGGTGGGATCGATTTTATGTAATTATTTATTTGTGCTGAAACTTGCATGATTTAATCCTCTCCAGGTAACCGTCCAGACGGCTGCATCTTCCATTAATTTTCTCATATGACATACTTCCTCCCATTCAAGGAGGATGAAT
>NZ_JAEINN010000050.1 GCF_016342405.1 Maridesulfovibrio ferrireducens
TGTCATACACTATAATTCTTCATCAGAGGGTGAAGGACAATTCCTGACATGAAGAGCATATAAGATCTGGGTCCCTCTCAGCATCAACCTACAGAGAGGAGACCAAGAATGTTATCGAAAAATGTTGATGGTAAGGCGTCAGGCTTGCCAAGAAAGAAAGGTTGTCCGGCCAGGGGCAAGCGTTACTCCAAAGGTCAGAAGGAAGAGATCCTTGAATACGCCAAAGCCAACACTGTTGAGGCTGCGGCAGCAGAATTCAATGTGACCGAGACTTCGATCTACGAATGGCGCCGTGCCTTGAAGCGCCGTGGGAGAAAGGATGAATCCCCGGATGCAGAGGGGAAAATCGAAGTAGAGGATCAGAAGTTAGATAGAGACCAGCGGATTATTGGGATGTGGCGTCAGCACCCAGGTTACGGACCGAGCCAGGTTCGCAACATGCTCAAGCGTGGAGGTTTTAAAGTTTCGGTAGGCACTGCGCGACATGTGATGGAAGAAAATGGCTATCTTCCCCCGACCCTGAAGCGAAAAGAGCATGTCGGTCGCTATGAGGCCGGACGCCCCCGGGAACTGTATCACCTGGATTTTTATCACTTTTACGTTCATAAGCAGAAACAGTGCGTGTTATTCATCGAAGATGATTACTCCAGGTTCATCGCCAGCTGGGCAATGGCCCCAGCCGAGAAAGCGGACCCAGTGATTGAAAGCATTGAGCTGGCGATACAACGATATGGCAAACCGGATGGGGTGATGAGCGATAGAGGTTCTGCTTTCCATTCCTGGAAAGGGTTGTCGCGCTTCGAGGCTCTGTTGGAAGACTATGAGATCAACTATTATCTTGCCAAAGAGGCATCGGTCAATGGCAAGGTTGAAGCCCTCAACGCCAGTTTTCAGAAGGAGTGTGTGGAGCAGAATGAGTTCATGGATCTGACTGATGCCGCCCGGGCAATAGGACGTTGGGTAGAGCACTACAACCACCGGCGAACCCATCATGGCCTTGGGGGGCTTTTGGTTCCAGCGGATCGGTTCTACGGGGTGGCGGAGCAGACCGTGAAAAAGATCGAACAAGGACTGGGGGCCGATACTGCGGAACTCACCAGCCCGGATAGCCGCGGTCTGGATCTATTTAGGGTCGTTTCTTACGGTGGCAAGCCGCAGATATGGTTGATGGGAGAGAAGATTTTCGGATAAAAGGTTGAAATGGGTGGCTCATTCGCAATAAAGAAGGTCAAAAGACCAAACGAAGGAGCCACCCACAGCCGATATGAATATAAAAGAAGATCTCAAAAATAACAAGCTGACTTTGATCGCCTTGGATAAAATCATCAAAAAATATGCCTCTGACATGGGAATAGACCTGATCGGTCCCCTATCCACCATCTGTAACGCTGCAGGAGTGAATAGAACACAGGTCTATGAACGGATGAATCAGCTGGAAGAGGCCCTTACGGAGCTGGAACTTGCAGACCCTGGACGTCCTTCGAATCCCTCGGTCTCCGATACCGATCCTCAAGCATCCCGGGGCTGGGAACTGCGCGAGAAGGTTCTGCGTTATCGTCTGCATTATCCCGGAGCCATGGTGGTCAATCGCAGCGGGCGAGTTACTTACAGTGATGGTTTTATCCGTTTCATTCTCGACCTGCATGACCAGTGGCAAGGTTCGCCGGAATGGTTTTGCCGGCAGGTGGAGGTGCCTTATTCAACTTTCAGAGTTTGGTGTAACAAGGACGAGAGCCAGGTGTATGCCGAACATCAAGATCGACAGATTCCTTATATGCCGATTTCGGCAAGTGAAGATTTTCGACGCATTACCGATGATTTTGCAGCATGGCAAGGGGGTATCAGGGACTTTTTCAAATACGAAACAGTTCGTATGCAGCTGGGACCCACTCCAATTCGTAAGGTTTTGGTCATTTGCGGGATGTTGCCGGTGCGGTCAGCCAAGGCTCCTCGCTACCGTGGTTCCACGACGCGATGTCAACCAGGCGGCATCCTGGTGACAGATGGCAAGACAGTGAAAGTGGAATTTACAGCCAGCGGTGAAGTGTGGACCTTTAATTGGCAAGGGATTGTGGATCAGGCAACCGCTTGCCATACAGCGGCGGTTGTGACTGAAACGGAATGCGCTGCTGGTGTATGGGATGCCTTTGAGAGCAGCTGTTCTTTTCTCGGCCGGGCACCGCAGGCCCTGATCCATGACAACAAGCCGGTTCATGATGATCAGGGGTTGCGTGAGTATATTGAAAAGACAACAAAGATGATCCCGGCCACCGGCAAGCGGCCCGAGAATAAGGCTGTTATTGAAGGGGAATTTGGCAAATATGAACAGGCCGTGGGTACCATCCATCTTGACGGCAACAGTAAGAACGAGATTGTTCATAGCGCTGTCCGGGAAGTTATTCGAGCCTATACCGCTGGGCTCAACCACGCAGGACGCGCTGAGTTTGATGGGAAGAGTCGTGAGCAAGTTTTACGGGAAACTTGCCCGGATCCGGATAAAGACCGAAAATTCATAGAACAATTGCATTCTGACCATACCAAAACAAAACGTGTTGACGTCCTACCGACCCGCCTGGCAAGCCGTACCATACTGGATGAAGGTTTCCGGAGCTTCGGGATAGAAGACATGGATCCAGAGGGCAAGACTCGGCAATGGCTTGCAGAACGTTACACGACCGAGGCGATTCGTCAGGCACTTGCAATTTTCGGTACCGAACGGAACAAAGGGCGTCTGCGCAACAAGACCGCCCATCGTTATCTTGTTAAAGTGATCCAGAATATCCAGGAGGATATAGACCTTCGTTGGCAAGAAACAAGTTTGCGGGAATTTGCCGAGATTGAGCGCCAGGCGTGGCTTCAGGAATTGGAAGCAGAATACAAAATTCTAGAAACCGAGTGTGCCGGAAGCACACCGGAGAACAATCTGCTGTTCCGCCTGAGTGACAGTGCCGTATTTGGCGGCTTATCTCTACAGAGGGCTTTTTGGGAAAACGAGTTGAAGCTCATTCTTGAAAAGAATCGCGATCGATTTTCCGCCGTCTGTCGCCACGTCCGGCGGCTGTTCGAAGCAACTTGGGAAAATCGATTCGCGTTGATCGCTAAACTGGTTGCCTGGGAGCATCAATTGACCAGTTGAAGCTCACAAGCCAAGCAGTCCTGTCTATGGATAGGAATTCTTGGCGGGCAGCAACCCCACCATACGAAACAGGTTTGAAGAGAGTCAATGTTGAATTAGAGAAGAAGAACCAGACAAGCAAGCGTGTTTGGGAGATTACTTTTTTAAGATTCAATCTAATCCAAACTGATTCTTGAATAACCATGGCTCATTCTGAATGGCAGTTTGAGTCAAACAAGCCGGGGGAGACTTGGAATCTTCTATACCTTTCAATGTCAGGAATTTAGCTCTGAAAGTGTTTGACAAGGACA
>NZ_JAEINN010000051.1 GCF_016342405.1 Maridesulfovibrio ferrireducens
GCCGTTGCCGACCCGAGAAAGAGGTTCTATGAGAATCCAACCAAACAGTCAATAGGTTTTTGAATTATTGTTGATATCCATTGAAGATTCAACAACTTGGATTCGTATAAAGCCCGAGAACACGCGGCTTAATCACTTTTACGAGGAACAAAAACAATCTAAGAAAGTCAGAGTCACATTCTTAATTCATATAAAAGGCCCGAGCATCACTCATCACAAACACTTCATTCATTCTTTATGTTGTCAGATGCTTAAACGGCCAATTCATTAATCAGAGACCTGATAATTGTGCTCAAAGACTTTAAGTTTCTTCTCCAGCTCCCATTGCTGAGCAGCTTTCTCACTATTAGAAAGAAAAGACATACAGTCACTGTCCGGAACTGAATCACCAGCACACACACCTATCATAATATATGGATCAGGTTTCTTCCAAAGCGACTCACCTTTAAGAAAGGAATACTCTAATGAATTACGCGCAACCTTTTTCAACTGCCCATAATCCAATCCTTGATCCACAACGGCTACAACGTATTCATTCGTTAACGTTGTCCGGGCAACTCCCATATCATCTGACGAGAAAGTAACCGGAACACCTGATGAGAGATATACATTAAGAGGATGGTTTTTTCCAGAGACTTTTAAAATAGAATCATTACTTGAAAGCAGACACTCAAGCGCAACGCCTTTTTCCTTCATTAGTGAAAGAGTCTCACGAGATTTTTCTTCATACGCTAAATCAACACCATGCCCTATACGTTGAGCATGCCCTTTAATTACAGCAAGCAGGATGTGATTTGATAAAGCTTCCGGCGTAGTAACCCATCCCGTTAACTCACCTGCATGCAATGTAATAGGCACTTCGGGGTATAACTTATGAAAAAAATCCAGCATTTCCATATGTAATTCATAATCGCGCACCGCAATCGGAGAATCTTCCGGACCAACCAAATTTAAAGCAACTACACGGGGATCTCGATGAACCAATTCAAATGACCAAGCCATCTGCGCAAAAACATATGCTGGCTCAGCCCCTCTATAGATTTGATTAATGTAACGGATGAGAACTTCAATTCCTTCGCCGCCCCTAAGCTCTTCCTCTTTTAAAAATTCGGTTTCATCGAGCTTCCTTATAGCCTGATCCATATCTTGAAATAAACCAGACTCTCGCAATTCACTTAGCGTAACTACAGGGTTTCCATTCCAACCAACCTTTTCAGCCCAAGGTGAAACCCATTTAGGACCATAAATTGAACACATAGCTTCTACATATTGAACATTA
The DNA here is from genome assembly GCF_016342405.1 of Maridesulfovibrio ferrireducens. Lineage (NCBI taxonomy): Bacteria > Pseudomonadati > Thermodesulfobacteriota > Desulfovibrionia > Desulfovibrionales > Desulfovibrionaceae > Maridesulfovibrio > Maridesulfovibrio ferrireducens. The sequence goes on from NZ_JAEINN010000051.1 coordinate 1,280, forward strand.
TCACGATATGCCTGTTTTGAAGCGAGTGCTAATAAACGACCCGCATTTTTCTTCGCACCACCAAATTTAGCAAATGTTGCAAAGAATTGATCGTGTCCCCACATTCTATTATCTCGTAAGTTTTGCCTAACCGACAACGCGTCAACAGCACTGTTCCATATATTACTTTTGCCAAATGCCAGTGTTGCCGCGATTGAACCATTACCACATGGACCGGCAACAATTCGATTACTTGCCTGTTCGATACAAGAATTATCCGCAGCTGCCCAAGTTAAATAATCTTCTGCATAGGGAATTCCTGAAAGATGTGTATGCAGTTCAGCCCCTTTCGGCATTTCAGAAAGGAACATGCGTAACGCGACAGGATCATGCCGTATAGTGTCAAAAGCTTGTTCGTGACTTCGGTGCGCGCAAGCTGACAAAAAAACTAAAAATATTATTATAAGTATTTTTTTCATGGGAGTAGTAGACATAAGAAGTGTGTATTCGTCAATAAATGATCAATTTAAACAAACTATGAAAACGCTATTTCGTAATAAGAATTGTTTTTAAATCATCATCTGCGAGTCCTATTAAAAGCATACCGCCAGTTTGCTAATTTTCAAAACGTCACAACTTAAATTTTGATAGTATTCTCCAACCCCTTGCCTGATTAATATAAGTTAATTTTAAATATATTAATCACAGACTATTTAAAAAAGCACATACGCCCCACACAGTACGTATTGACTTATTAAATATAGTATTTATTTATATTTAAATTAAACATATAGGAGATTTTATATGCAAAAAGATATGCACTATTACGGCACTTATGCAATAGCACGTGCCGCTGGAATCAAACCGGAAGCAGCTCAAATAATTGCTTCGGCTTCTCAATTTGTTGATGATAATGCGGTAAAAGAAAGAATTGATTTTACAGACAACGCCAGCCTTTACTCCAGACCCACAGCCCATCACTGTGACAATATTAAAAATGTTATCCCAGAAGATCAAAGGGTAGTTTGGGTTCCATTTCACTTTTTGCCAGGTGGTGAAGGAATAACTTTTGAAGATAAAATTGTCTGCCAAAAAGACAGTATGATTGCTAAAAAAATGGTCGAAAATCATCTAAGCAAAATTGATAAGAAATTTTATCTAGAACTATTAGGAATAACCGCTCACGTATATGCTGATACATTTTCTCACTATGGATTTTCCGGACTTAGTTCTCCTAAAAACGATGTCAAAACGTTTAGCATTGAACTTTCTCAAAATACTAATGATGACATCCTTGAAACTCTCTCTGAAAAAGCAAATAGATTTTGGGAAAAAATTAAAACCGGAGTTGCAGAATTTGGATCAAGAAAATTAGGTCACGGCGGAGTTTATACATACCCTGATGCTCCTTTCTTAGAATGGAATTTTGAATATGAGGACGAAAGAAAAAGCGAAAGAAATAACCTTATTACTTTTGTGGAAGGTTCAAAATCTTTATATAAAATGTTTAGAAAGGCTTGCGATGTTTATCCAGATATATATGAAGGAACTCATAGAAGTTTTGAGCAAATAAAATCTCCACTCGAAGAAATTCTTTCTTTCAATGGTGATGAAGATGATCGAATCCAATACTGGATAACCAGTTTTGCAGATGAAACTTCAAATTTCACAATAAACGGTGAATCATTTCTCCACTATCTTGGTGATGACTGGAACCAACAACGAAATACTATGGACGGCAATACTCATTCAACAGAAGTATTAGAAATGCCAATTTACAACTTCTATAAAGCCGCTTCATATCATCGGCATTACGTCTTGAGAGATTTACTTCCACAGCATGGAATTGTTGTGTCTTAAAAACATATCACCGCCACGGTATTCTTCAAGCCGAACTCCCCCAATCAAAGCACGCAAAAAGACCCGTACATTTTCATGTACGGGTCTTTTTTTAAAATAAAGTCCTTGCG
>NZ_JAEINN010000052.1 GCF_016342405.1 Maridesulfovibrio ferrireducens
TATTCATCCTCCTTGAATGGGAGGAAGTATGTCATATGAGAAAATTAATGGAAGATGCAGCCGTCTGGACGGTTACAAACCTAAGTTTCAAAGCTTCTTTAAAATCAGCTGCACTAACCCCTTCCTCAATCCCATTAGATATTGAGTCTTTCATCTCAAAATAAATTGGCTTAAATACATGAAGAATAAGATTGCCGCCCAATTGGCACGCTGCTGCCTTACCTGCATCAGTTGCAAATGTGGTTTGAATATCACGATTATTTTTGAGATTATCTATTACTGTATCATTTTGTTTTTTATCTAATACAGATCTAGCCTCTTCGTTTTTTTTAAGCATTGTCTCTTTTGTATTTTCGCTAAGATCATCTTTCCTTTTTTCTATATATTCAGGGTTGCTACAATCTCTTTTGTCATTATTTATCTCATGGCTAGTTACTGCAAAATTAGCGTTGTCATTTATGATATCTTTAATGTCTTGTGTAGTAAGAGCTTTATTACTTTTTAGGTCATTGCAAAGAGTTGCACACGGAACGATATGGTCTGTTTCGGCACTTTTTTCATGACGAGTTCTACCAGCTGTCTCTAAATTACCTTCAGCGGAATGTCCTTCTTTATTGTTGATATAGATTTGCTCGTCAGGACTATATTCGTTTTTAGCTGTTACAGATCCATTAAAATGGTCCTCTTTGTATTTATCCATTTTACCTTTGTCACGCATCTCCTTCGTTATTATAGGGTTCGCTTCTGCGTAATCATCTCTCACAAATCGTTCAGCCATTGCTTCGGTAAAACTGTCTGAATACGTACTTAAGAGATTTTCTTTTTCGTATGAAAAAGATTCGCATTCAGCATAAATTCTTTCAGCAGTTAACCCAGTCTTTGCAGTTACCTTGCATGCCCGCATGGCCCCATTAATTGCCCCAATAAAAACAGGTTTAAGCATATCGTCAGCAGCAGCGTCATCTGCCATCTTATATATTGATGAAATAGTTTGTTCGACTTCTTCCATGGTAACGGTAATAGGCTTATTCAAATCGTTGATAGCCTTATCTAAGCTTATATCGAGTCCATTTATTCTATTAAGCCGCTTTGAAAATTTTTCTTCAACATGTTCATAGCCAGAGCGAGCATCATTATCATCTATTTTAATTTCCGCATGTTTATTTTTTTTCATGTACCCGTGATCAAATAGTGACATATCACCCTCCAGATTAAATCTGTATTTGCTAGTCTGGGAACAGACTCTTCCCAAACTAGCTAACACCTTCTATTGAACTTGATATTGGCCTGACTCTACTTGTCTATTCCACTTATTAATAAATTTTTCTTCTTCAGGGTCTATTTTACCATCAGCCATAGCAACCTGAGTTATAATCGCATCAATTATTTCAAAATCAACGTCTGCGGCTTTTGCCATTTTAATAGCTTCTCTAAAACTTGGAGGGTTTTGTTCAAGGAGCTTAATTGCAGTAACGGCTTCCTCAGGAAGCCCGCTTCCAGATACGCCTGAAATAAATTCGCCTATCTCTCTTTCTTCATACATAGAGATGTGTCCATCTGCATTCGCAATAGCTAAACCAACTCCAAACATCGCTGTCACCTTCTGAGTAAATTCAGCAAAGCTTTTTGTTTTATCTTTGAGTTCTACAAGTTCTCGTTGGGTTGCGGTTAAGACTTGGTTGGAATTATCAAGCTTAACTTGATATTTTTCTTTTGTTTTGGCTTCAGTCACCCGTTTGACATCCTTCTTTTCCTCTTCTCGCTCTTTTTCTTCTTTTTCGCTCAGTGCATATCCCGCAGCTGCCCCTGCCGCCCCAGCTCCAACAGCGGCTGCGACAGTTCCTGCTCCTGCTAGTGACCCCATTAAAGTGGCCGCTCCAAGAATGGACCCACCTCCTGTAATCGGTGCTGCCGCAATAGCTCCTACTCCAAGTGCAACTCCAGCAAGTACTTTAAAAAAACCCATAGTATCCTCCAATTAAGTTAGTATTGTTGCTTCTTCGCCAAACCCACGAACCCAAGCCATAAGCTCATTCTCACTGACAGTTCCAATCTCCAGAATGACGGTACCATCTTCCTGCTCCTCAATATTCTGCTCAGAGCTCCAGATCCGCTCCATCACGAAGTCGGAAACAGAACGAGAAAAATGTATGCGAAACTTTTTTAGATCATGATGTTTAAGGCCGAAATAATTTATTTCCTGGTCCGCAGCATCAAAATCAAAAATTTTATCAGTCAGGGTCACTTCCTTAATTCTATGGACGGCCAAATTCCTAGGATCACCTTTTTCAGGTTCTCCAGTGGTCGTTTTATGTCCGATCGCATAAAGAGCATTGCTCTGTGACGTAATTCGCCCAGGAGCAAAGAATATTTGTTGAAGCTCTTCAAAGCGTCCTTTCTTGTAATCGATTAGACAGACAAGCTTCTTCTGAGAAGCTTTAAGAATTTTATCTATAGTTTCATGATGTTCCGAATAGTCGATATATCCTTTTGAACTAAAATACAGGGGCAGATCTTGTCCTGCTGAACGATTCGGAAAATCCTGTGAACAAAGTTGAAGAGAAACATTTTTAATTGTCTCTTCAATTCCTCCGAGAATATGATCCGGAAGCGATGCGCTGGCTAACTGTTTGCACAAAGTCAGAGACCGTATCTGCTCAAGATCCAGACCGTAGGAACTCTGGCTAGAGAAAGTTAATATACTATAATATCTCCTTCTATTTTTCAGCCCTGTCTTAAAATGAGAACCAGCAAACCTTTCAATCTCATTCGCGAGCCGTTGGATGGTACTCGGGCGACAGTCAAACTCTTCGGCAAGATCTTGCTTGAAATGTTTTTTACCCTCACGATAGAGCTTAAAAAACATATTCAGTAGCTTATCTCCATAGGCTCCTCGACGTTTCGTGTGGAATTGACTTGATCGACAACACAAGTGAATGCAGTATATTCGGATGACTTATA
>NZ_JAEINN010000053.1 GCF_016342405.1 Maridesulfovibrio ferrireducens
GTGAGCATCAAACCAAATACACTCTAGCAGTATGACCCCCCATTCCTATATATTGAGCCTTGAATAGAAAAGGGCATACACCTGCCCCCTGTCTGGGGACAGAGGTGAGTGTGATCTGTGATCAGAAACGGATAGGATTATCCTACACAGACTTCTTTTTCTTGATGGACATTGAATGTACTCCCAATTCTTCACGAAGCTGAGGTGTCAGGTTCCAAGGCAGAAACTGGCTGTAGTCCACAGAGTTTGCCTTCAGGTTGCGTAACTTTGTCACTTCCTTCAGAAGATAGGTGACATACTCATGGAGATTAAGATCCCATAAGTTGGCAGTCTGTATGATGGTCTCGAGGGTAGCAAGAGTGTGTGCACCCGCAGGGCATCCTGCGAAAAGCACGTTCATCCTAACTGTGGAAAATGCGCGGATTATACGTTCGCTTCTCGAGTTGTCTGGATTTAGATTGGCACAATTGAGGTAAGATCTGAATATCAGCTCACTGTTGAGGTAATAATCCATGCCATCCATGATGTACTCTTCATCCCTGTGAAAGTCGTAACGGCCCCTAATCCATTCGGACAGCTTTTCAAACAGGGGAATCGACTCTTGTTTTCTGGTCCTCATGAATTGCTGCTCTGTAATCAGCTTGTCATCCAGCCACAGGGTACGATATGTCTTGTCAGCCTTGTAGATTTTTCCGATGGTAGTGATGATCCTGTCCAGCGTGATATAGCCGACCGAACCCTCCGGATAGGCCCCAGCCTTCTGGGCATCGATAAAACGCCTCCTCAAATGAGCCAAACAGAGTGCAAGCGTAAACTGGTAATCTTGCTTTTTCACCTGGTAGCCGACATAACAGTCAGCCTGCAGGAATCCTGCATAGTCGCCGACGATGCCCTTGAAAACATCACTTGAGCGGGATACATCATACTGGAAATAGGCAGCAGGCTTGCCTGGGGTCGCACTGCAGATTACCCACATCCAAGAATCAAGATGGTCGGCACGTCCTTTCTCATCAAGGACTTGGATTCTGGTTTCATCCCCATTAATGGCAGGTTGCGATAGGATGGAGTCCTTTATTGCCTCGGCAACAGGTTCCAGCTCGGTACCGGCACGCATGTGCCAGTTTGCAAAGTTCTGCTCGCTCAGGTCCACACCAAGATTCCTGAAACGTTTTGATATCCTAGTCACAGACAGCCCGCAGAAGAACTTGTCCACTATGGAGGCGGCTATGAGGCTGTCACCGGCAAGGCCCCCTGGAATGAACCGCTCGTCAGCAGGTGCCGTGATGATATTACGTTTTTGGATACCGTTCTCGTCATGGGTCTCACCACAACAAGGACAGTAGCCCTTGTTTCTTATCTGCTGGATGATGCTCAGGTTGTTGCTAAGGAGCTCGATGTACTCATGGACATCCGCGCTGTTGATATCCACAAGGGTCGTGCCGCATTTGTGACACTTGTCCGCAAGCTTGAATTCTTGTTTTTCCCTGGGATAGGAGGGGTCGAAGGTCTGTCTTCCACACCCGTTGCCCCTAGTCCTGTGTTCTGGGTTCCTGTTCCTAGAGCCTTTCTTGTTGGAAGCCTCATGCATTTTGTCGGAGTCAACCAATTCCTTTGCATTATCAATGATTTTCTGTTCATTATCACTGAGTGAGCCTTCCTCTGCCTTGCGGATAAGCTCCTCAGAGATGTTGAAGTATTTGCGGTATCTCTCGCTGGAGCTGCCGAACCTGACAAAGAGCTCGAGACGGAGCTTCTGCTCACTGGAACGCACTGCACGGGAGAGGACTTCAATGTCCTCTTCGAGCGTAACGATCTTTTCTGAGAGCGTGGATATCTTCTCCTTGTCCTTCTTTTTTTCCTTCTCCAGCTCAGTGACACGCATCTGGAGCCTGGTTATTTCCTCATCTTTACTCATAAGGGAAATGTACCATATCAGGCTGAAATAATCAACATAATTCTTTCTATACAAAGAAATTAATAGAGGCGCTGGTGCTTAAATCTGCATCCAGAGGGCCCTCGCTGGCGGTTGGTGGAGAGATCGGAGCGAAGGTGGAGCTAAAACATAAAACCGCCAAAACAGGGGCGTGCAAAGCCTGTATTGGCGTATTCAAGTATATACCATACATAAAATAATGTGCTTTTTATCAGATATGCAGATCCATTCTGCTTACCAGACCCCGTGCCTTGAGATGCCCCAAAGGGATGGGGTCTGCCAGCAACTCGCGAAGCTCGTCCCCTGTCATCCCGGCAGCAGTCTCACTGTCCATAGGCCATGAGTAGCAACCATATCGGACGGACCGGGCCAACATCCAGCAGCCCGCCCCTTCACAATATACGATGCGTATCTGCTTCCTGCTGGTCGAACAGAAAACGAATAGGGACTGCTCGTCCATCTTCAGGTTCATGGCCCCGACCACCAGGGAGACCATCCCACGGATCCCACGACGGAAATCAGTTGCACCGACCCGCAGGAATATCTTCTTGCCCTCCAGGCTCGTGTCAAATGGCAGGCTCATCGCAATGCCCCCTTGATCTGGGAAAGAAGCCTGATGCTTTGCCCGTTGCAGCTCAGGCCGTACAGATGACTGCAGCAGTCGTACACATCCTGCTGGAACTTGATCATTTCCGGGAGAGATGGCTTTGGAGCACCGCCTCCACCGATTTTGTTACTGGAACTCTCTCCAATGTTGTAGCAGACGATATTGAGGCCTGTGGCCGACCTGGCCTTCCCTTTAGACCTGTTGACTGCAAGACCACTAGTCTTAGGTGGATGTAACCATGTGCTAAGTGTGGACATAGCTATTGGAACATCTGGTAGTTTGCAAAATTGAATTTGTGACAAACCTGATTGTTTATACCTGCTGATGAGTTCAGCCTTGGTTTCTTGTGAATATGCTACTGTTTTTCCCATTTCCTATCCTCCGTAGACCCATGCTAGGGGATAGTC
>NZ_JAEINN010000054.1 GCF_016342405.1 Maridesulfovibrio ferrireducens
AGTATATGTCAAAGAACAAGGGCTAAGCTTATATCATCAGGACTTCTTTTAAAAGATGGAGCCTATGTGACGCTTACCTTAACCATAAATCCAATCAGCAGTCCTATGGTTAATATTTATTACCCGCATAACACCTACGCCCCTGAGTGCTATCCGTCAAGAATACCTGAAAATTATGCCGCGTCCCTTTCACGTCCCCTCATAGCTGAGGTCCTAAATCTGCCGAAACCCCATACTCCCCCGCCAGCTTACCAAACTCGCTCAAACTATCTTCTACCTGCTCAATACACTGCCCAGCTTTTTTCTCACTGATATCCGCCACCTCAGCCAACGCCATCAAATGTTCTTTGCCAGGACTCCTACCCTCTCCCATTACCATGGTGGACTGCTCTCCATTGGGGCCATGAGAATATGTAAGGTCGTATGCTGGAGCAAAGGACCATTGTCCGGATTTGCCCATTAGATAGGTAAAGTTCTTTCCATGATCGTCACGGTTGTGGGCTAGAACGTTGAAAACAGCCAGACGGTAGATCTTTTCTACTTCCTGCTGATTCTTAGTAAGGATGTAAGTGAGTTTTATGAGATCCTGATAGTCCAGTGCTGGCACACGGTAATCTGCTTCTAGAAGTCCGCAGGCTGTATGCATATGAAATCTTTCATGTGGGGTAACGTCAAATCGCTTGATACCGAAATACCCCGGACCGTCTTTGGCCGAAAAGAGCCTTGTGGGAGGCATTTCAATACCAGCCTTACGAGCCATGATTGAATAGACATACTCAAGCGCACCGCTATCTCTCCCATCGTGAGTGTTCGGGAATTTGACCATCCATGCTTCGGCACCGCGATTAAGATCGGTGTTTCCAGCACTACCTGAGAGTGGGGAACAATTTAACGTGCCATCTTCAAATACACTGACTAGCACTTTCGGCCTTGCTCCGGCTGATGATCCATTAAGATGCAGTAGAGCTTCGATAACGTCTTGAGGAGTACCGGAAAGCTCTTCAGCGAGTACATTTTTGGCGTATCCAGCGATCTCATCCAGTGACAATTCTCTCGCCCTAGACTGTGATACTGCAGGCTCATATTCTAAAGCCCCAAGGCCGCTAATTCCCACAAAGGCCAGTCGGTCTAGCGGTGTTATTTGACTGGGATGAATTCCCTTACCGCGCAGAACTCTTTCCATGAGAAGCCGACCCCAGCCATCTGGAAGAGAGTCATAGAAAACTCCCGGCAAACTCTCAAACGGAGATTTGCAGTGAACAAACTGATTCTTCGTGGGTAGTTTGAATGGAGATATTTCCATACCTGTTTGCAAGAAATCATCCGTATACTCAAAGTAGATCTCACCATCACGCACGGCCAACACGCCGACATGATGCCGCACAGATCCGAAGTTGCCGAAAACATCTAGTTTTTCATGTACAGCTTTCTTTTGTGTCATGACTTTCGCCCCCGCTTCCGCTTCTTAGGTTCAACTTTATCAAGCACCTGATCCATGGAGGTGAAGCTCTGGCCTTTGGATTCTGTTGCTACCAGCAACTCATCCAATACATCTAGGCTAAAAGCCACTTTGAGGAATGATTCAAGAGAGATTTTACCCGTGCGCTCGAACTTGCGCAAAGTGGAAAGAGGAACTCCAGAACGCTCGGAAAGAGTGTCCTGAGTCCACTGACGATTCAGCCGCAGTTCTCGGATATTTCGTGCTAGTGCTACTAACGCCTCAGAAGGGAGCTTTTCATCAAATAGTGACATTATAATGTCATTTAAACACAATAAGAGATAACAAACAACATAATAGAAGCACTTGATGAAGAATAATTACAGCTCGGCAAGCATTTTAGGCATATTCACTGCAGCAAACACATATTCTCCAAGATCTTTTCCTTGGTAAGGAGTCTCATTCAAGAGCATCGTCATATACCTGATCTCTTCCGGTCCTTTAGGTAGCCGTCCAAATTTGTACCAGAGAATATGCTCAATAGCCTGCTTCATATCATTCATAGTACCAAGCACGCTTCGATTATGAGTCTTGCCGTATGAGCACCCACCGCACTGAAGCAAAGCCTTGGCAATTTGACTTTCATCAGCACCAGCCCATTCCAAAGCTTCCTTGAATCGTTCACGGAAGATCCTGTCAAAATTTGCAAAGTCCTTTTTCACCAACCGTGGAATAAAAACTGCGAATCGCGTTTCGTCATTAACCAGCAAGACAGACTTACTACGATAAAGGCGAAAGGTATTGCCATGCCAGCCACGCAATCCTCTAAAATCGGAATGATCAGCGGGTTCTTTGATTTTCAATTCATCTAGTAACTTCTTGGTGCAGCCTATGTACGGCATAATTGTTCCCTGCTATAACTCCATAATTTCATTATCTTCCAGCACTTGAACATTTGGAAAGATCTCGGCGTAACGTAATTTATATTCTGTATGAAGTGGGAGTAAGCGTAGAAATAGCTGCACCTTACAAATGAAATTAAATCTGCTATATTGCTTTGCCTTTTGGCATTTTCCATGGAAGCAACGATTCAAGATCATGTGCAGAATCTATGAAGGGAAATTTTTCAAATATATAAATCAGATATTCGTAGGGATTGAGATTGTTGGCCTTTGCTGTTTCAACCAGGCTATATATTGTCGCACTGGATTTTGCTCCTCGAGGTGAACCTGAGAACAGCCAGTTCTTGCGGCCGATGGCGAATGGGCGGATTGCATTTTCAGCAACATTATTATCGGGCGTGAGATATGGATTATCGAGGTA
>NZ_JAEINN010000055.1 GCF_016342405.1 Maridesulfovibrio ferrireducens
GAATTAGTCATTTGCTTCTCCTGTTAAAGTCAGGATAGCGGCTTAACCGTGTGTCCACAATATTGTAGCAGGATCACATTATTTTTGCTTAATGAGGTTACAAAATTAAAATTTCCCATTTCAACAATCATTAAAAGTAAAAAAAGTATATACTTTATTGTTCTAATTTCTAGGGAATCAGTTCGTGATGTTAGTGATATTGACGCAGAAATTGATGCAGTCCTATGTGAGGCAGAGCCATGGGGTGTATTTAACCCCAATGACGGTCCTCCTATAATGTTGTGCGATGCTGATGGAAAATGTGCGAAGAGCGAGGATGTAAAGAGAATTTATATTTTAGACGATGTCTCAACTGTATCAGAAATGATTCCAAGGAATAGAGCCACAGAAAGGTTGATTCCTTTACCTGACTTTGTTTCTATCACTGATTCTTTGAAAAGTATAAATGAGTTGGATGACTTTTGGCATTTTGTTGATGAGAATGAAGAAATCATTATGAAGGGAATGGTTGGGCTTGTAGATAAATTTGCAGCTTTTAGAACTTCTCATTCTGTCTTAGTTGATGGCGTTTTTGATGGACATGTTGTCATTCCTCCTTTGATGGGTGGGAATTGGCGTTATGATATTTTAAAAGAACGCTGGCAAGGTATCCCAGATAATTTGCCTGATGAATATAATCGTTGGAACGTAGCAAATAGTTATGACGGGATTGTATGTCTTCATCCGAAAGTCTTATCAAAAATAGCTTGGGCAACAAAAGTACAAAATTCAACCATTCATTTTGTTTTTGATTTCAGCGTGAATGATTTGGATTCCCACAATGGAACCATACTTGAATTTTTAGTTGAAGTGTTTGCAGATGCTATTTCTCAACGATGCGCGATGCTCTCTTCGCTAGATTTATTTATTCATAAAAAAATAATTATAAATTGTTTGGCAGATAGATCAAAGTTAGCAACGATGGATAAATCGACCTGCAAGCCTGATGAATCTTCATTTTTTAGTTGGGTAAAAGCTGATTTTATCAATGATGAAGTTCTATGTATAGACCTTGTGTTGAATCTTGGTCAGATCCAGAATTATATATATTGCGCCAATGATTCATCTTTTCAGGCTTTTTTCACAATCAGTTTCATTCAATATTTGAGCAGGCATTTTCAAATGAGCGTTGATGAAGATTTGATTAATACTCTAGAGTTAAGCTCTTCCCAGCCGTTAAGATGTGCTTTTAATACCATGAGTTTTGATTATGAGGTGCCCAATAGATTGGATCTAGTTGAGCCTGATGCGGTTGATTATAAAATAGCTAGGAAAGAACTTGCGAAAATTTTTAATAAACTGGGTGTTTCTTCTGGTAAATACGAGGGGATAGAAGCTAAAAGTATTATAAATTCTGCCCGTAATGAATACAGGGCGTTGGTACATGAGTTAATTTCTAAGTATGAAGTTGGGTCTGTGGTCCGTTTTGCAGCTTTGCAATGTGATGTTTTGTATCACAAAATGGATCTTGTTGAAGAAAGGGCTAATCTTAGCCAGACGCATGTTACAAACTACAATGTTGCTCGCGATTTTGCTGATAAAAAAGAAGAATGCATCAAGATGGCTAGAAACTATCGGTATCTTTTAGAGTATTCACTAAGTAGTGTTAATTCCACAAGCAGTGCAATGGTAGAGAAGGATGCGAAGTCAGTAATTGGTTTTATTGATTGGTTAATTGTGCTGTATGAGGCAAGTGATGTTTTACACAACTCAATGGAAGAATGCGCCCTCAGCATCGGCTATGATTCTGTCCCTGAGATAATATATCCCCCTGATTCGGTTCAAAATGGAAAGGACTATTCTCAAGGGCTAGCACAGCTGGCTATGGGGCAAGGGGTTACAAAGTCAGATTTAGTTGAGTCAGCTGATGAAAAATTCATTGAATCGATTGATGATTGCTTTTTGTCAGATTTGAAATTCTCATTCAGCAATATGATAAAAGTGATGGCCTTTCTTGCTAACTGGGCAGCGACAGCTGAGCTGGATGACGAGCAAATTGTGTACTCTACAGACAGATCTGAGGTCATAAAGATACTGAATGGGCATCTAACAGATATTAGTGCTGCTGAGATAGGCGCGATTATAGATTTTTTAATTTTAGATCCACAGAAAATACGTGTTTTGGCTAACCGTGATAATATAGAAGATGATGTTCCAATTTGGGAGCATAGTAAACGATTGCACAGACATTCGATTAAGCCCCTGCTATGCGAAAATGAGAATCTTGTTTGGGGAGTTGTATCTGTTTACAAGGCTTGTGCTATTTGGATGGGCAATCTCAGCAGAGGGTCTTTGCCTGCGGCTTTTGATTTGAAAGCAACAAATAAGGTCATAGCAAATCGTAAAAAACGCATTGAAAAAAAATTAGAATTGCAAGCTGAAGAGGTTGTTAGACGATCCACTACATACGTGGAAGGTGGGATTGATTTTCATCGAAGGTATCCTAAAGAAAAATTTGATGATGTCGGTGACTACGATGTGTTTGCTTACTGGTAAGCGTCACATAGGCTCCATCTACTCATAATTTTTGAAATCCTGCATACTCACTCTTCAGCCTAAAAGGAGTGTT
>NZ_JAEINN010000056.1 GCF_016342405.1 Maridesulfovibrio ferrireducens
TTGTTGAACGAAACCTAAAGGTAGCTAAAGCCTAAACTTAAGTACCTTTAGGGTGCATTCATTAAAACTTCGTATTATGAAAAAAAAGTACTCTTATCGAAAGAGCTTCTCATTCATGTGTTGAATTTAACAATATTTACCTAAAAATGAAACGCTCTATTGAGCTTTCAGGTAAAAGTTTGAGTACCCTTACCAATTATGCCCGTTGTTTGGCCACAATGACCCTTCATTTTAAGTGTTCACCTCTTGAATTGGAATCTGAACAAGTCTTGGATTATCTTCATTATCTGCAGTCGAAAAAGAAAACACCTTCATCATCCTATTTTAAGCATACCCTTTATGGCTTGCGTTTTGTCTACAAACTCTATGGGAAAGAGCCATTACTTCATAGCTTACCTTCTCTAAAAAAAGTTCACAAACTCCCTGTTGTTTTGAGCGTTCCGGAAATCAAACGCTTAATTGCAGCACCTAAGCTTTTAAAGCACAGAATGCTGATTGCTTTGATGTATGGTTGTGGTCTAAGACGATCTGAACTGATGAATATTAAGATTACAGATGCCGATTTGGATCGTAAAATGTTACACATTAGAGAAGGGAAAGGTCGAAAAGACCGTTATGTGCCTTTGGGTGATAACCTATCCTATGCCATAGAAAAATACCTCGATGCCGTTGGCCCCTACATCTGGCTTTTTAATGGGAACGGCCCCGATGGAACGCCCCAGCACTTTTCGGCAAATGGAGTTAGATGGATTATTGCTGAAGCTCGTAAAAAAGCGGGAATCAAAAAACAGGTTAGTTCTCATATTCTTCGTCATACTTATGCCACTCATCTTCTGGAGATGGGAACCGATATCATAACCTTAAAAGATCTACTGGGACATATCGATATCAAAACCACCATGCTTTATCTGCATACTTGTAATTTGGATAAACGCAAGGCCTTTTCGCCTATGGATCGAATTTATAAGATAAAATAATGATGAAGGCCAAATATGAGGTGGCTGATATCTTAAGAAGAAATCACCACATATTGGAACACATCGTAGTCAATCGATGGAAGTTAAGAACCCTATATGCCATCGAAATTTGCAGAACAGCTACTATGGGCGGCCATATTGACCAATGTCTAAACACGGCTTGTAATAAAACTCACATCAGTTACAACTCTTGCAGAAACAGGCATTGTCCCAAATGCCAGGGACACAAACAGCATGAGTGGATACTGGCACGCGAAAATGAACTAATCAACACCTCTTACTATCATATGGTTTTCACCTTGCCATCGGAGCTGCACAAACTAACATTTGCAAATCAAAAAACAGTCTATTCCATTCTCTTTAAAACCGCTTGGAGCGTGGTTAGAGACTTTGCTGCCAATCCAAAATTCATAGGTGGGAAAACGGGTATGATTAGTATTCTCCATACTTGGGGACAAAACCTGTCCTTTCATCCACATCTGCACTGTATAGTTCCTGGTGGTGGAATTAATCCAAATAAAAAATGGAAAGCTGCCAAAGGGAAAGACAAATATCTTTTTCCTGTGAAAGCAATCAGTAAAGTCTTTCGGGCACGTTTTATTAAGCAAATCAGATTGCATTTTAATCTCCATCCAGAAATCTACAAACTCCTGTTTCAAAAGAAATGGGTGGTGTATTGTAAACAGCCATTTTATGGACCAAAACAAGTTATCGAATACCTTGGCAGATACACTCACAAAGTTGCCATTAGCAACCATAGGTTAATCGACATTAGAGATCAGCAAGTTACTTTCATGGCCAAAGATTACAAACATGGAGGAAAGAAACAGCCTGTAAGTTTAAGTGATAGAGAATTTATTAGACGCTTCTGCTTTCATATTCTACCAAAAGGATTTACACGAATTCGGCATTATGGTATACTTTCAAGTTCTCTAAAGAAAGGTATACTACCTATTTTGCATGAGCAGTTGGGACTAGTTAAACTTTGCCCCCAAGAAGAAAGCAAACATCGAATTTGCCCAAGTTGTCAAAAAGGAGAACTCATCACCATCCGATATTTTGATAACCGAGGACCGCCGAAAAACATCAAGGCTCTTGATAAAGCAATCATTCAGACCATTATAAAAATAAAGTCTTAACAAAAGGCTACTGCCATAGCTATGCCTGCTTCTAAAATCATCTCTTTATAAAACACAAAAAAAAGCTGCATATTAGACTACAGCTTTACTATATTTTTGAAATGAAGCCTTTTTAAGAACTTCAGATTACAGCATATCCTTTGCTAAAAGTCTTACAAATTACATCATTACCCATAAGTGCCATTTTTTTCGGTTACGTCAACAAACCCTTCATGTTGGGCAGTTCCTGCCACACGAATGCTTAGTTGTTAG
>NZ_JAEINN010000057.1 GCF_016342405.1 Maridesulfovibrio ferrireducens
TGTTTTTTATTAGATAATCCTTAGCCCCTAGTTTCATCATCGCTACTGCTATGTGTTCATCACCTTGCCCGGTAGTAACTATAAATGGTGGAATTGAAAGTTCACTTTTTTGCAAAGCAGTAATAAATTCATCACCCTTCATATCCGGAAGGCTGTAATCCAATAACATAAGATGCGGCGTATTCTCGGTAAGCCACTTAAACGCACTATCAGCAGTTTGAACCGAATAAGTTTCAAATCCACTTGCTTCAACTTTTTCTTTAATTAACTCTGCTAAGCCAAGATCATCTTCAACAATTAGTGCTTTCACAATTTACCACCATGTATTAAATATTTATCTAATTAGTTACCATTCTATATCTTTACTACTTGAATAAATAAGCCAAGCCGCTTTAATGTTTCGGCAAACGCCTTAAAATCAACTGGTTTTGTAATGTAAACATTACATCCCAGTTTATAACAATGTTCTATTTCGCGAGGATCATCAGTAGTGGTAAGCATCATTATCGGAATTTCTTTTAGTTCTTTATTAGCTTTCATTCTTCTAAGAACCTCAACGCCGTCCATTTTGGGCATGTTTATATCAAGAAGCAGAAGATAATGCTTATCTTTGTCTATCACTTTTTCACCTATTCCGGACAAAAAATCCCAAGTCTCTTTTCCGTCTGAGAAGCGAATAATTTCATTACAAACACCCGAATCTTTCAAACCTTCCTTAATTAGTTCGGCATGCCCATCGTTATCCTCAGCTATAAGTATTATCATCTCTTTGTAGGTTTCCATTTTTATTGTCCTATATATTTATTCAGAAAATTCATTTGTTAGTAATTCAATTGAGAAAACACTTCCTTTTCCAACTTCAGATTCTGCCCAAATTTTACCTTTATGTTTATCAACAATTCTTTTCGAAAGACTTAATCCTATTCCGTCCCCGGCTTCCGGTGATGCTGAATCTACACGGTAGAAAACATCCCATATTTTTTCAAGATGTCTTTGCTCAATTCCCATTCCATTATCCTTGAAACTGTAAATAACTTTGTTATATCTTACTTCAGAAGATATTTCAATAACTAGTTGTTTCTCTCTATTTCTATACTTAATGGCATTAACTAAAATATTAGTAAAAAGCTGGTTCAGTAAATTTCCATCACCATAACAATCATCCATTTCTTTAGTTATCACTTTAACAGATAGTTCTGTTATCTGAAAGTTAAGAGAAGAAACAATTTTTTCAATAAGCTGATTTATGTCTATTTCTTTAATAGTCATTTTCACTCTTCCGGTTCTGGAAATTTCTAGAAGAGCGTTTATTAAAGTATCCATTTTTGAAACATTTGTAAAGATAAAATCGAGTGTTTTGGGAATACTTTCTTGAATAATAGATTTTATCTTTTCTTCTGCTTCCGGCTCTAAAGAACATTCGGCAATAAGTGTATTAATTGATTCAATTTGTTTCTGAAGACGACTACTAAATCCTTGTACATTTACAAGAGGTGTTCGTAAATCGTGCGATGAAACATAAAGAAAGTTTTCTAATTCTTTATTTTTATCACTTATTACTTTTTGTGTCTGCTGCATAGCTGTAATATCAGTAGTGATAGCAGCAAACTGATTTTGTTTTGGTGATACTACCGAAATGCTAAAATGTTTATCCATTGGTTCAAAATATGTGGTGTACTCATAAGGTTTTCGGGTAGTAGCAACATTAGAGTAAACATCAAGATATGGAGCGTTTTCGGTTTTATATACTTCCGTAGCCAGTTTACCAATGACATTTTCTTTTTTAATGCCCGTTACTTTGGTAAAGGCATTATTACAATCGGTGATACGGTAATTAACAGCTTCACCTTTTTCGTTAAAGATAAGTTCGTGCAGAACTACCATTTCTGTCATTGTTCCAAAGAGAGTACTTAATTTTTCTTCGCTTTCTTTTAGGGCTTTTTCCGCCTGCTTGCGTTCGGTGACGTCGGCAACAAACCCGAGAAAATGGTTTTCACTTAATTTTATAGCACTAACAGTCCAATATCCGGGAGTTCCGTCTTTTTTGATAAATGCCAAATTGCCGTCAGATTTCCCTGTCTGCTTCACAGTTTTAAAATGTTCTTCAGCTTTTTTAAGTTCCTCAACCGGAAATAGTTCTATCAGATTCATTTTCAGTAATTCATCTTTTGAGTAGCCGGTAATTTTTGCGGCTGCCTCATTAACTTCAAGATAGTTTCCTTTTTCGTCAGTAAT
>NZ_JAEINN010000058.1 GCF_016342405.1 Maridesulfovibrio ferrireducens
CAGGGCAATCGCTTAAAAAGGATTTTGCATCGGGATTGACAAAAAACGCCGTGGATGAGTTATTTTTAATGGTTTCCCTTACATATCTCAGCAATTTGCCCCGGGTCCGCGGATCGGAACCGGAATGAAAGGACGTAGGGACTCAGAACTGCACCATTGCAGAACAGGATCTGTTCGCACTCTATGAATTATAGCCAGCCGGGAAGGCCAGAACTCTACATGAGTTCCTCGTGCCTTCTCGGAAGGATCCCGAAAATCATCTTCTCACAGGATCCATAGCTGTGACGGTAATGGATCTGCCTGCCTTTCTGGGAGCTTCTCACCATCTTTGGGTCGTCATCAAGCTTGGCAAGATTCATCACGAGCTTCCTCAGGAGGGAGCGGTTCTGCATGGCATTCCCTTTCCTGGCAGTGCACCGGTCCTCCATGTAAGCGGTATCAAGGGAGAAATGGAACAGCTCGACCTTCCAATGGCCGCGTGCGATTTGCATGAACTGTTCTGCACCGAGTGGTGCGCTCATGATATAACACACAAGCTCCTGTGATACTTCATCGGCGTTCACGATCTCTCCGGTCTCCTTGTCGGTCACATCCTTAAGCACGATCCGCTTCCTCACCAGCATGCCGATTGCCTTGACAGTCTTCCATTTCTCATGGAACTTGAGGCAGGACACATCCTCCGAGTAGTAGCCTTTTCTCGTTTCCATCCTTCCGTGGTCCTTGTCAAAAGTCTCCAGGTAGGAGATGTCATCGAAATCCGGGTCCCCGTAATTCTCCAGGTATTCCCTGATGTCCTGCTGCAGTGACGGCTGGTTCAGCTTCACGGGAAGGACGTACACCCCGCCTTTTGAAACGATCTTATTGGCAATCTCGTACTGAGCTCCTATGGCATCTATGGTGACTACCGAATCATTGAGATCGAGCCATTCGAGAAACTCCGGGATCGTCGATATCTCGTTATCCTTCGCATCGATCTTCATCTGGCTGAACAGCACGCCTTCCTCCACGAGGAAGGCATTCAGTATGTACGGCACATATTTCGAGTGCGCTTTCTCGCAGGCGGCTCTGATGGCTTTGCCGTCTATCGATACGTGCTTGCCCCTCGAGCTCGTGATCTGGGCCAACCATTCCATGAAGCAGGTTATGAAGTGCTCAGGGTCTATGGCTGCGAAGGTTGCGGAGAAACAGTCGTGCGACGGTATCCGCTCCAATGCGAGCAGTTTTCGAAAATAGGGCAGGTGGTATTCCAGTTCCGCACACATATTCACGAAATCGGCGAATCCCCAGAGGGTCCCGTAGGTCGCCAGAATGAGTATGTCATCAAGCCGGTATCGCTTGCCCCGCGTATCACGTGGGTCGGGAATGCGTGAGAAGGCCTCCCTCAGGCTGATCCTCCATTCCCGAAAGTCCCTCTTTTTTACTTCTTTTCGTTGCTTCTTCACTGAACTTCCCATGGCAGTTCCACTCCTGTTTCCTCTAAGATTTGCTTCTGCAGCTCTCCGATCTCCGTCATGACCAGCCGGCCGTCGATCTCGACAAGCCGTATCCTCTTCAGCGGCGCAAGATGCTCGAATGGAAACCCCATAAGCCTTTCCAGCTTTTTCCTCTGGGCAGAGATGCAGGTGCCATCAAACCCTTCGCACCATGAATCCCGGCTCCGGTAGAGGTATGATTCATCCGATTCACTGACGATGAGGCACCCGAGGACGGTGATCGCCCGTTCCTCCGACCTGAGGTCCTGCATAAACGAGGGCGGAGCAAGCGACTGCAGGGCATAGGAGAAACCGTACTCCCATATCCTGATGCCGCTGGACTTTCTGTCTATGCTGAATCTCTCCACCACCCCTTGCGGCGTGATGGCCCCGATGTAGGTCTGGACAGGCTGCGGGTTTTTCTTTCCCGGGACCCGCTTCGAGGAATTCCTGTACAGAGAGTAGTTGCCTTTCCCGTCGGACTTGATGACAGTCCCTTTTCTCTTCTGGCGCTCGGCCCATTCCGGAAACCTTCCCATGAGTTGCCTCCTTCACACAAGTATATGATATCACTACCATATACTTTTAGCCACAAAAAAATACCCAGAACTTAAAACCTTCAAATCCTGGGCTTATTGCTGCTTTTTAATTTTTATGCGATTGCCCTG
>NZ_JAEINN010000059.1 GCF_016342405.1 Maridesulfovibrio ferrireducens
ACTTTTATGGCAGCTTCACAAGTTCCTATCACCACTATATCCCAGGTGCTCGGCCATTCAGACTGCAAAAGTGCTGACCGATACATTTCTGCAAACCCTGTCATGATGTCTTGTTCACTGGATTTTACAGGCATACCTGTTACAAGTGAGGTGTACCAATGAAAAACCCCATAAGCAAGCTAGGTCCTGACATTATTGGGTTTCTGGAACTACGGGAATCACTAGGATACAGTCGCAAGTCCTATGAATATCAGCTCTCAAAGATTGATGCATATGTTGCAGAAGGATTTCCATCACTGGATGTTATGACTGAGGATATCGTCTTAGGATGGAGTCGCAGACGTGCCAATGAAAGCCAGAACACCAGGCGGATACGCCTGAATGTCATACGGGTGTTTGGTAAATATCAGAAAGGCATTGGCAAGACTGCTTTTGTGCTTCCTACTGATTTTATAGACAAACAGCAACCTTTCTACCCTTATTTATTCACTGATGAAGAGCTATCTAGATTGTTTCTTGCTGTCGACTCCCTTCCGCCCCATTACCAGTCGCCCAACCGTGAGTATATCATTCCAGTATTATTCAGGATGCTCTATTGCTGCGCACTTAGGCCGAATGAACCCATGCAGTTGCTAAGACAGGATGTCGACTTGGAGAAGGGAACACTTTTCATCAGAAACTCTAAACGTCATAAGGACCGCATGGTGACGATGACCGAAGATCTTCTAGTTCTTTGCCGTGTGTATGACTCCATGATGGGAGACCGGCGATTCTTTTTCGAGCCGCCAACAGAAAAACCACGCCAAAATCGAGAACCATGGATGAATCACCAATTCAAACTTTGCATCAAGCATGCAGGCATTGGCAATGGGTCCCAATCGCCTCGTCCGTATGACCTGCGGCATTCGTCATGCTCTAGGGTTATCCTGAATTGGCTTGCAGAGGGTAAGGACTTCTATGAGTTGGCGATATTCCTTAGGGAGCATATGGGGCATGGATCTTTTAGTGAAACTTTTTACTACATCCATATGTTGCCTGAGAACATCATCAGGAATTCTGGATTTGACTGGAGTCGCTTTGACTGCCTGTATCCGGAGGTGAATGATGAAAAAGCTTAAGGATAAGAAACTGTTTGAAAACATCAGGTATTTTCTTTCTGATTATCTTCCTTCAGTCAGGAACAGGTCTGAAAACACCATATTGTCATACTGTGACGCTCTCAAGCTTCTGGTCCAGTTCTTTGAGGAGCAAAAGAGTGTAGATGTTTTCAGCCTGACAACCAAAATGATTACAAGAGGATCCATAGTCGAGTTTCTTGGTTGGCTTGAGTCAGAGAGGAATTGCACAGCATCGACAATAAACACAAGGCTGTCTTGCGTGCGCACTTTCTATAAGTTCATCTCACTCCATGGGGATCCTTTGATGGCTTCTACAATGGGTGAAATTGCTGAAATAACCAAGAGAAGGATCTCAGCTGAGCCAACCTATATATTTCTGGAGGAGAGCGAGGTTGCCATGGTATTGGGAGCGCCTGATGCAAAAACCCTTTTTGGTATTCGAGACCGCTGTTATCTCACCATGATGTACGACAGCGGGGCAAGAAACAATGAGATGCTCTCCCTCAAGCTCCAGCATATTACCATCACAGGCAAAACCAGCAAAGTCCATTTCATCGGGAAGGGAGGAAAGTCACGAATAACCCCAATCTCTGAGAAGGCCACGGCTATCTTGTTGCACTATCTGAAGATTTTCCATCCAGCCCAAGACAAGACCCAATACCTGTTCTATGTTGAACGGAAGGGGGTGAAGAACAAGATGTCAGCTGACAACACAGCCCGTATCATGGAAAAATATGAGAGGATTATCAAAGAGTCAGTCCCTCTGTTTCCCCATCTTCATCCTCACCTAATGAGGCATTCGAGAGCCCAAAATCTGTATAGCGCAGGCATGCCACTACCTTTGGTAAGCGAGTGGTTAGGGCACTCCGATATGGAGGTTACGCTGATTTATGCCAGAGCAGATGTAGAAATGAAGAGAAAGGC
>NZ_JAEINN010000060.1 GCF_016342405.1 Maridesulfovibrio ferrireducens
AATAAGAAATATAAAGAAACCGAGCGAATCACCTTTCGTCTTTCTGAATCCATCCGGACACCGAATGGACCAAGGCAGAGAACTATCCTCAATTTGAAGGGTTTTTCTCTTCCTATCGAGAAATGGAAAATTTTAGCAGACACTATTGAAGCATTTTTGAAAGATCAACCTGTTTTATATCTTGATCCGGAAATAGAACAGCTGGCTTTACACTATTCAACCTTAATCAGAGAAAAGAGGCTTCGCGAGAAGGCAAGTATTGCCGTAGTTGTTGATGAGAAAGATTGCGATTTCCATGAAGTAGATGTAAAATCACTTAAAAATCAAGTTGCCAGAACAGTTGGAGCTGAACATGTCGGACTATCTGTTTATAAGGAGTTAGAGCTTGATAAATTCTTTCAAAATATGGGATTTAGCAAGCATCAAGAAAATGTTGCAGCCCTTTCAATTATTGGGCGATTAGTTAATCCTGCGAGCGAGAATTCAACAAGAACATGGGCTCAGAAAATATCCGGATTAGATTCCCTTTTAGGGTGTAATTTCGCAGACTTATCAAATAACAGCTTATACCGCATAGCAGATAAAATCTATGAACACAAAGATGCATTAGAGAAGCATCTTAGTGATAAAGAAAAAGATTTATTCAATCTTCAAGAGAAGATGGTATTTTATGATTTAACAAATACTTATCTTGAGGGTAATGGGATAGAAAATGCTAAAGCGATGTTTGGACGTTCGAAAGAGAAAAGAAGTGATTGTCGATTATTAACACTTGGATTAATTATCGATGAACATGGTTTTCCTAAAGCCAGCAGATTAATGCCGGGCAATCAATATGAGCCGGACAGTTTGATTAATATGATTGCACAATTGGAAGGTATTGATGTCTCTGAACTGGAGAAAACAAAAGGCAGTAAAAAGAATCAGACTGTAATAATGGATGCAGGTATTTCAATAGAAAGAAATTTAAAAATGTTAGAAGAATATGGATATGACTATATCTGCGTAGCCCGAACTAAACCTATTCCTCAAAGTGAAATAGAGAAAGCAGAGCTTAAAGAGATCCATACGACTAAGAATAACAGCATAGAAGTAAAGCTTTTTGAGAGTGAAAAAGAGAATATATTGTATTGTCATAGTTTACTCAAGAGTAAAAAAGAACAAGCCATGCTGGATAAGTTTAAGAAAAAGTTTGAAGAAGAACTTGAGGCAACACGATTGTCTCTGGCGAAGCCACACGGCACAAAAAAATATGAAAAAGTGATAGAAAAAATTGGACGGATTAGAGAGCGTAACTCTGCAATTTCAAGATATTATGAGATTAAATTAACCAGAGATCCAAAGAGTAATAAGGTAGCAGATATTACCTGGAATGCTGTTGAGTTAGAGAAACAAAACTTTAGGTTTTCAGGTTCATATTTTCTAAAAACCAGTCGAAGAGATTTAGATGAAGAGTCTCTATGGAATATATATAGTACTCTGACAATGGTTGAAGCTGCATTTAGAAGTTTGAAAAGTGAACTGGCATTTCGTCCTGTTTATCATCGTAAAGAAAACAGAGCCGACAGTCATCTGTTTATTGCTGTTATCGCTTATCATTTGTTAAACACAATAAGAACAAAATTAAAACAACAAGATTTGCATATTTCATGGGAAAAAATCCGTGAAATTATGAACACCCAAGTTGCCGTAACTTCTGAATTTAGAACAAGAAGTGGAAATATGATTTTGATAAGACAATCCACTGAACCGGAAATTTTTCATTCGGAAATTTATAAGGCATTGAATATAGATCCTAGACCTTTTAAACAAAGAATAGCAAAATAGAATATAATAAATAAAGATTTAATGGTATAAACACCATTAAACCCATAAAAATAAAGAAAAACAGTAATAATATGATGAGCTGTTGTTGTTTCATCCTATTAAACCCTTTCAGGGTAAGTTTTTTGTGAGATTCCTGTCCCGGGGTTGCAATCCCTTCAGGATTTTAACCCCGGGCTAAACTATTTATCCCCTTT
>NZ_JAEINN010000061.1 GCF_016342405.1 Maridesulfovibrio ferrireducens
CAGCATGTTTGTACAAACCATTCCCGAGAAGAAAACGGGCAGAACTCTCATCGTATTCGTCGAAGGATATCGTGAGAGGGGGAAAGTGAAGCAGAGGCATATCAGGAGGATCGGCTATCTCGACGAGTTCGAGCACCTGTATGCCGACCCCATCGCGCATTTCAAGCAGGTGGCAAAGAAGGAAACCGCCGAGATGAAGGAAAAGGATAGACCCATCACAATCGAGCTCGCCCCAGAAGCCCTGCTTCCCTTCAGCAAGGAAACCGATGCCTATGACTGCGTGAAGAACATCGGCTATGCCGCGGTCAGCAAGGTTCTCTACGAGCTGGGCATCCCCAAGTTCATCGATTCGCGCAGGAAATACCTGAAGCTCAGCTACAACCTCACCGAAGTGATGAAGCTGCTCGTCTATGAGCGCATCCTGCACCCGGACTCCAAGCGGGCAACCTGGTTCGGCAAGGGGCGGTACTTCGACAAGATGGATTTCGACCTGAATGCAGTCTACCGTTCGCTGAGCATATTCAACTCGTACAGGGACGACCTGATGGTGCATCTGCACAAGGTCATGGTGGAACGCTTCGGGCGGGACACCACCCTCCTGTTCTATGACGTGACCAACTACTATTTCGAGATCGAGGATGAGGACGGGTTCCGCATGAAGGGGGTCTCCAAGGAGAACCGACCCCTTCCCATCGTGCAGATGGGGCTCTTCATGGATGAAAAGGGGCTGCCTGTCGCCTACGAGCTCTTTCCAGGCAACACCAACGACAGCAAGACATTCCCGCCGATGAGCCAGAAGGTGCGTGAGAAGCTGCATTTGGTGCATCTGGTCTTTGTGGCCGACAAGGGCATGATGAGCGGCACCAACGTTGCCGAGATCATCACCAACCACAACGGCTATGTGTTCAGCAAGTCGGTGAGGAAGGCAAAGCAGACCACCAGGGACTACATCAGGGCCCAGGATGGGTATGTCCGTTATGACGGCAACGGCAACGAGATCGAGGCAACAGACCTCACCACCGAGGTTTCCTTCATGTACAAGATATCCAACGGGGTAACCGACCTGAATGTCGATGATGTGGACGGCGAGAAGCGGAAGGCGAAGGGCATCGGCCAGTATGAGATCATATTCTGGAGCCGCAAGTATGCGAAGCGGGCCAAGCTGGAGCGGGCCAATGCTGTGGAGCGCGCCATGGCGGCCTCCCACACCAAATCAAAGGACGTCGTCGACAACAACCATGGCAAGAACAAGTACCTGAAGACCGTCATCAAGGATCCCAAGACGGGCAAGGCGATGGACAAGTATGATGCCCAGGTGCAGTTTGACTTTGCCAAGCTCGATGAGGACGAGAGCCTGGACGGCTACTATATACTGGAGACGAATGTGGTCGGCTGGAGGCCCCTTCATGATGCGAAGGGTAAGGGGACCGGGGAGTTCGAGGGGGATTTTGGAAAGGAGAACAGGTGGCTGGAGAAGGAGGGGCGGTTCCAGCTCAACCGGATGGTCGGGCCGACAGACATAATAGAGATGTACCGGGGGCTGTGGAAAATCGAGGAGTCTTTCAGGGTCACCAAGACCGAACTCCAGGCAAGGCCGGTGTACGTTTCCCGGAAAGACCGCATCCAGGCGCATTTCCTCACCTGCTTCATCTCGCTGCTCATTGTGAGGATCCTGGAGCAGAAGCTCGGCGGCGAGTATTCGACCGAGCAGATGCTGACAAGCCTGAGACAGGCAAATGTGGCACAGCTGGATGAGCGCCATTTCCTGACGCTCTACTATGACCGGTTGCTCCAGTCACTGAAGGAGAAGCTCGGCATCGAGTTCGGCAGGAACGTGTATACCAAGGAGAATATCAAGAAGATGATGGGTAATGCCAAGAAGGCAGGTCCCCCTGCACAGGAGAAGCTATGATGCAAGACGGAGAATTGCTGTTTGAGGTCGTCCGTGGTGGAACCCTGTATAAGGATGTCATAAAGCTGTATGAGCTTGGCAAGGTCGCGGGCCTTCAGG
>NZ_JAEINN010000062.1 GCF_016342405.1 Maridesulfovibrio ferrireducens
CCCCCTGTTGAAAATACAACAGGGGTCAAAGATGGCGGCTATCTACTTTCCCACACCGTTGCCAGTGCAGTATCATCGACGTGAGTGAGCTTAACTTCTGTGTTCGGAATGGGAACAGGTGTAGCCTCACTGCTATTACCACCATCTTTGACCCCTGTCAAAAATGATTTTTAAAACTTTTACGCTTTTTTTGTGCATGAACTCTTAATAATTTTTCACTTATAATTATTAACTTTTCACTCTCTTACTGTATCTATACAGTAAGAGATAATAGAGTGTATATAAAAAATAATAAGTAAGACGATCGAGTTATTAGTATCACTCGGCTGAACATGTTGCCATGCGTACACCTGTGACCTATCAACATTGTAGTCTCCAATGACTCTAAGGGGAGATCTAATCTTGAGGTTGGCTTCCCGCTTAGATGCTTTCAGCGGTTATCCATTCCGAACTTAGCTACTCGGCAATGCAGCTGGCGCCACAACCGATACACCAGAGGTTCGTCCACACCGGTCCTCTCGTACTAAATGAAGATCCTCTCAAATCTCCTGCGCCCACGAAGGATAGGGACCGAACTGTCTCACGACGTTCTGAACCCAGCTCGCGTAACTCTTTAATCGGCGAACAGCCGAACCCTTGGGACCTTCTTCAGCCCCAGGATGAGTTGAGCCGACATCGAGGTGCCAAACACCGCCGTCGATATGAACTCTTGGGCGGTATCAGCCTGTTATCCCCGGAGTACCTTTTATCCTTTGAGCAACGGCCCTTCCATTCAGAACCGCCGGATCACTAAGACCTAGTTTCCTACCTGCTCGACCCGTCAGTCTCGCAGTCAAGCTCCCTTATACCTTTATGCTCTGCAGATGATTACCAACCATCTTGAGGGAACCTTGGTAAGCCTCCGTTACTTTTTCGGAGGCGACCGCCCCAGTCAAACTGCCCACCTGGCAATGTCCAATATGTTTTCATATCGTTAGTAAATCAATTTAATAAGGGTGGTATTTCAACAACGGCTCGGCACAATCTAGCGACCATGCTTCGCAGCCTCCCACCTATCCTACACATACTAAACCAAGTTACAATGCCAAGATACAGTAAAGGTTCACGGGGTCTTTCCGTCCTTTCGCGGGTAAGCGGTATCTTCACCGCTATTACAATTTCACCGAGTTCCTGGTTGAGACAGTGCCCAAATCGTTACACCATTCGTGCAGGTCGGAACTTACCCGACAAGGAATTTCGCTACCTTAGGACCGTTATAGTTACGGCCGCCGTTTACTGGGGCTTCATTTCAAAGCTTCGCTCCTAAAAGCTAACCTCTCCATTTAACCTTCCAGCACCGGGCAGGTGTCAGTCTATATACTTCGAATTACTTCTTCGCATAGACCTGTGTTTTTGATAAACAGTCGCTTGGGCCTCTTCACTGCGGCTACTTCATGCTCTGCATTGCACATGCTCACACTAATGTAGCACCCCTTCTCCCGAAGTTACGGGGTCATTTTGCCTAGTTCCTTAACCAGAATTCTCTCGAACGCCTGAGGATACTCTCCTCGTCCACCTGTGTCGGTTTGCAGTACGGTCTGATATACTTCATCGCTTAGAAGCTATTTCTTGGCAACCTTATAAACACACTTTATCAGCTAAGCTGTCGTCCTGTACCTCGGATTGAAAATACGGATTTGCCTGTATTCTCTCCTACATACATTCAACTACTAATCCAACAGTAGTCTGTGTTGCATAGTTGCGTCACTCCATCACTCGTTATCTCAGGCCCAGGAGTATTAACCTGGTTCCCATCAGCTGCGCCGTTCGGCATCGCCTTAGGGGCCGGCTTACCCTCAGCAGATTATCTTTACTGAGGAAACTTCGGACTTGCGGCGTGTGAGTTTCTCACTCACATTATCGTTACTCATGCCAACATCGTCTCTTCTAAACGCTCCAGCATGACTCACATCACACCTTCGTTGCTGTTTAGAATGCTCTTCTACCACCGCCACTCACTT